>JAMCZD010000428.1:2686-8916 GCA_023473405.1 Candidatus Omnitrophota bacterium | reverse complement strand
CCGATGAGCGGTGCAGCGCAATTCTTTCGTGTCGTCGCGGCCGATTAAGCCGCTTGAACCTTTTATGGGGTCGGTCCTATAATCTTTGCATAAGGTGGTGGTACTCGTGCCTTGCGCGACCCCCGGCTAATGGCTGGCATCCCTGCGGCCTCAACGAACTGCATGGTTGAGGTGCCGATGAGCGGTGCAGCGCAATTCTTTCGTGTCGTCGCGGCCGATTAAGCCGCTTGAACCTTACTTTACCGGTGCACGGCGTGAACGACCAGGAGGGGGACAAGGCTCTTGTGCCGAACGAGCGAGATGGTGCTGCCATGAATGAGATCACCCAAAAGCCTATGGCCATGGGTGGTCATGGCGATCAGGTCGCAATGCTCGGTCTCGGAGGTCTTGACGATTTCGTCCGGCGGATTTCCCAGGACCAGCTTGGTCTCGACCTGCAAACCCGATTCGCGCAAACGGCTTGCCACCTGTTCCAGGTAGGCGCGGTCGGCGATCATTTCCTCGGAATCGGCGAGCTTGAATTGGTCATAATGGCGTGCCGCCCAACCGTCGGCCACATGCACCAGGAGGAGTTGGGAATGGAGTTGTTTTGCCAGTTCAGTCACATGAGGAACCAGGCTCTCATCGGCCGGGCCATTCTCGAGTGCCACCAGGATTTTGCGGTACATAGGTCAAAGCCGTTATACGGAGTGGCACCGGTAAAGGCAATACCGGCATCAGTCCCGACACAGATTATCCTGTAATACCGGCGAAATCCAGCAGCAGCTTCGCGTTGAGCAGCGCGATCGCGATCGCGGTGATCCAAGCCAATCCCTTCAGCCAAGCGCGATTGACGAAGGCACCCATTTTCTTGGGGTCACTGGTGAAAAGGACAAGGGGTATTACGGCAAAGGACAGTTGCAGACTCAAGATTACCTGGCTGAACACGAGGAGCTTGGCGGTGCCGCTTTCGCCATAAATCGCCGCGCAGATCACGGCCGGCACGATTGCCAGCAGCCGAGTAACCAACCGCCGCAGCCAGGGCCGCAAACGGATGTTGAGGAAGCCCTCCATCACGATCTGCCCCGCGAGGGTGCCGGTGAGCGTCGAGTTTTGGCCTGAAGCGAGCAGAGCCAGCGCGAACAGGGTGCTGGCCATCGGCGTGCCCAGCATCGGGCTCAGCATCTTGAATGCATCCTGAATTTCGGCCACGTGGTATTCGCCCCGCACGTGAAACGTAGCGGCGGCGACCACCAGGATACCGGCGTTGATGAAGAGGGCCGACATGAGCGCGACCACCGCATCCAGCGTGGCGAATTGGATGGCCTCCGTTTTTCCCCGGGCGTTTTTTTCGTACTTGCGCGTTTGAACGATCGACGAGTGCAGGTAGAGATTGTGGGGCATGACGGTTGCCCCAAGGATGCCAATTGCGATGTAAAGCATTGCCGGATTACGCACGATTTCCGCAGTGGGCATAAAGCCAACGGCCACCTCGAACAGGTTCGGCCGGGAAAAGAACATCTCGGCCAGGAAACAACCGCCGATGGTCAGAATGAGGATGACCACGAAGGCCTCTAGGAAGCGGAATCCTTTGTTCTGCAAATACATTACCGCGAGGACGTCCAGCGCGGTAATCATGATCCCCAAGACCAGCGGCAGGCCAAACAACAGCTTCAAGGCGATCGCCGACCCGATTACCTCCGCCAGGTCTGTGGCGCAAATGGCGATTTCACACAATAACCACAGGCTAATCACGACCGGGCGCGAATAATGATCCCGGCAGGCCTGCGCCAGGTCGCGTCCGGAGACAATCCCCAATTTGGCGCTGAGCGTCTGCAAGAGGATCGCCATCAGGTTGGAAAGCAGGATGACAAACAGCAACTGATATCCGAATTGCGATCCGCCCGCCAAGTCCGTCGCCCAGTTCCCCGGGTCCATGTAGCCCACCGCCACCAGGTAACCCGGTCCGGAAAAGGCTAGCATTTTGCGCCAGAAACCCGCTTTCGTGGGCACGGGTATGGTGCCATTCATATCAGATAGACTTTCGGAATCAGTCTTCCGCCGCCATCCAGTCTGGACCGCGGTTATCCCTGAGGCAGGATTAGAGTTGTTTGGGCCAGGATTCAAACCCATGCGACACACGGGTAAGATAGCACAGGCAGAGTTTGGATCAAAAATTATTGTTAGGCGCGCCTATACAAACTCGAGATCCGGGGCCGCGGCGATCAACCCCTGATCGCATGCTCGTCCGAGAAATCGCCGGATCGATTCGCGCCCTTTCTCGCCATAGTCGAGCGTCCAGTGGTTGACATACATTCCGATGAATCGGTCCGCCAATTCCCGGTTCATGTCGCGGGCAAATTGCAGGGCGTATTGCACCGCTTCAGTCCGGTGATCGAGGGCGTAACCGATGCTTGCGGCGATGAGAGCTGACACGGCCTTTCGTTGCGCCGCCGGGATGCGTTTGTGGATAACGTTTCCGCCGAGAGGCAGGGGAAGACCGCCATTCTCATCCGCCCACCACTTACCCAAATCGGCGCAGACCCGCAAACCTTCGCGTTCATAAGTCAACTGTCCTTCGTGAATGAGTAATCCCACCTCCGCCGTTCCTTCCCGGACGGCTTGAAAAATCCTATCGAATGGAACCACGACAAAATCGATGGCGCGCGCCGGTTTTTGGAGCCAGAGTTGCAGCGCCAAAAACGCGCTGGTCAAGGTCCCCGGCACGGCAATCCGCTTTGCCGCAATCTCCTCCCGTCCGAGAGCGTCCTTCGCCACCAGGCTTGGCCCGTAACCGTCGCCCATGCTGGCGCCTGTGGGGAGGAGGGCGTATTGCCCGGAGACAAAGGCGTAGGCATGGATGCTGATGGCGGTAATGTCCAGTTCACCCCTGCGCGCGCGTTCGTTGAGCGTCTGGATGTCCTGCAAAATATGATCAAATTCGAACTCGTCCGACGCCACCAGGCGGCGCGCCATAGCGAAGAACATAAAGGCGTCGTCGGAATCGGGCGAATGTCCCAGTGTTAGTCTGCGTTTTTCCATAAACCTGGTTGAAACGTGATGTCCGGCGCTGGTATAGCGATTTGCCGGCGGGTTGTCATTGAGAATTGAAAACTGGTTATTGGTAATCGAATTGAGCGTAGTCACGCGCTCACTGGGTTTGGCCCGGCCTGTCGCTTTCTTTCAGTGATAGATAACCAATACTCGACTTGAAATTGCTCGCTATCATTGGTTCCGTTTGTTATTCAACGCGCATGAACTGGCGCATGGGACTCTGCATTGCATTGGCGGGATGGCTGCCTTTTTCCGTTGCCGCGGAGGTGCGCCTTGGCAACGAAGTGCTGGCCCAAAACGGGTTTAAACCACTGCTCGGCAAGCGCGTGGGACTGCTTACCAATCCCTCCGGCGTGAATCGTCAGAAGCAATCTTCGGTGGACTTGCTGCGCTCGGCCAGAGGGATCAAACTGGTCGCCCTGTTCGCTCCGGAACACGGCATTCGCGCCGATGTTCCCGCCGGTAAAGAATTCAAAGACACGGTCGATCCGCGCACCGGTTTACCGGTATATTCTCTCTACGGGCCCGGTCCGGTTCGTCAACCGGCGCCGTCGATGCTCAAGGGCATGGATGCCTTGGTTTACGACCTGCAGGACACCGGCACCCGGTCTTATACTTTTATCAGCACCATGGGCTTGGCCATGGAGGCGTGCGCTGAAAACAACGTCGAGTTCGTCGTCCTGGACCGCCCAAATCCACTCGGCGGCCTGCGAGTCGAGGGTCCCATGCTCGAACCGCGTTTCCGGTCGTTCGTCGGCCAATGGCAAATCCCGTATGTGTATGGAATGACCTGCGGTGAATTGGCCCGCATGATCAATGGCGAAGGTTGGATTCGGCACCGCTGCCAGTTGACCGTGATCCCGATGAAAGGCTGGCGCCGGGGCATGGTTTGGCAGGATACCGGGCTTCCCTGGGTGCCGACTTCGCCATTTGTGCCCGATGGCGTGACTCCCATGTTTTTGGTGGCCACCGGCGTGCTGGGTGAGTTGGGCGGACTCGGCATCGGCGCCGGCTCGGCCCTCCGTTTTCAATGCGTGTCTGCTCCCTGGCTAAATGCCACACGCGCATCGAATTGGCTCAACGACCGCCGGCTACCGGGAGTAACATTCAAACAGGTTACCTATCGGTCAGCCGCCGGCCAAACCGTCAATGCAACGCGCATCTTTATTTCCGATCCCGCACGCGCCCCGTTGATGGCGCTGAATTTCTACATCTGGCAGGCCGCGCGATTGACCGGCGGACACAATCTTCTGGCGGACGCTATGAGGACCGACCGCAGCCTGGCCATGTTCGATAAGGTAAACGGCACCGATGCGCCGCGTAAAGCCATGCAAGCGGGCCGGTCCGCCGCCAGCATTGTTGCCGCATGGAAGACGGGCGAACAGCGGTTTCGCCAACTGCGGCAACGCTATCTGATCGCCGATTATGACACTCCAACGCCGACTGGCTCACCCGTTCTGGTCTCGACGGCGCCAGCGGCGCGCCCTGCATCCCCGCCAGCCACGAAGGGTCCGAGGGAACACATGGTGGCTGCCGGTGATACTCTCTATCGTATTGCCCAGACCAATGACGTGTCCTTGGAGGCCATCACGAAGATGAATCCCGGTGTGAAGGCCGATTCACTTCAAATCGGCCAGAAAATTAGAATCCCTCAGTAAACGACCTTGAAGCAAGGCCGGGGCGCAATCATGGACTTGGAATAGTGCTGTTGGTGACGGGGGCTTCGAAGCGAACGACCGTTTCACCGGTTCGGGCGTAACCCAGTTTCTCCCGTGCCAGACGTTCCAGCGACTTGGGATCGTTCTCGAGCGCGTCAATCGAGCTTTTCATTTGCCGCGAGTGATCCTCTTCCTTCCGGATTTGCTGCTTGAGCCGAACGATTTCCTTGCGCATCCGCTCATTCTGTTCGATCACGGGCAGGTACCAAATCGCGATGCCCACCAAACCCGACAATAAGAGTAGCAGGATAACCAATCGCGTTAATTTTTCCCAAATGCCAAGATTAACCTTCATTGCGCGTCTTGTTCCATGCCGGAAATAGGTTCATCAGAAAGGCAGGACCTTTCCTTGGGGAGCCATCCCGACCAGGTCATTATCGCGATATTGCAGCTCGAATTCAACCCGCTGCCCCGTGGGCGCGTCGCCGAGTTCGCCGTTATTGGCCGGACCTACCACCTCGCGGCTTGACCATCGCGCCGGGGTCCAACGGACTCTCACAACGCCACCCCGTCGCACCTCGGCCAAGTGCGCCCAGCGGCGGTCCTCGGACCAGGTGAATGGGACGGTTTGCCCATCGACGGTAGCGGTAACCGTCTCTTTCGCCACGCGCATGGGCGGACGAACCTCCAACGATCGGTCTTGTTTTAGTCGAACCTCGAGGCCGCCGTCGGCCAGCGGTCGCATGGTCAACACCTCGTCCTGGTAGTCAACGGCCATTCGAATCTGCGATCGCCGGTTCGAGTGCCCAACAGCGCTGCTCCAACAGGCGTATAAACCGCGTGGACCGGAATAGAGGCAGCAACCGCCAACCTCGATTCGCGGTGAGAAACCGGCGGGGCTGCCGGCGCCGCCAGTTCGCACAAACTGCACCAGGTTATTGGGGAAATTGCGTGAACCAATCCAACCGCCGCGAAAGCGGCTCAGGACCGATATGGCCTCCGGCCCGGGCTTGAATTGGTCGCCCATCACCTGCCGGACCACGAGCTCGGGGTCGGGCAATTGGGACCGCTGGATTTCGTTGCGGGCAAATCGTTCCACATCGTCCCAATAATCCGCCCAGCCGGCGAACTCGGCATCCAACCCGGCGCAGTCAGCCAGGGCTGCCGCGAGTTCGACCACGTCGGCGGCGGAGCACAATTCGCTTCCCCCGCACAGGCCGGTCCCGCTGTTCTCCGGGCTGTAACCGCAGGAGCAGACGCGGTTAAGATTGTCCGGTCCGTTCAACATCCACTGGTAAGCGTGCCCGGCCAATTGCAGCAGTTTTTTTCCTTCAGCCGGCCGCCCGCGCGAATAAAGGAGCTTCCCGAGTTTGACCATGCCCACCAGGCCGGAAGCGACGCAGTGGAAATGGCCATAAAAGGCGCCGTTATCGCCAAACATGGGCATCCGGCTTTCGCGGCGGCGCTCGAATCCCGCCATAAAACCGGCGGCGAGCTGGACGGCCCATTTCAGATCGCCGGGCTCACCGCTAAACTCGG
>JAMCZD010000428.1:692-2676 GCA_023473405.1 Candidatus Omnitrophota bacterium | reverse complement strand
CGTTCCAGTAGGCATCACGTTCGAAGTAAGTGGCGAGCTCGCCGTCCGGCAGTTGCCGGTCTTTGCTCAAGTGGCGCAAACCCTTGATCATTCGCCGGATAAGGATTCCGACGTCGGCCTGGGCCGAAGGATCGTTTCCCAAGGCGCGGTAACGATGGACCAAGTGCCGGAAGGTTCGGCCCTGGTCCCATGTATGGTAGTAAAACTTGCCGGGCTCGAGGCCGCAATGGTCAGCGACGTAAACCAGGCCGGTGTCCGGGTGCAGCAAGTTCCGCAGGTAACGCCACTGACCTTGTTCGACATCGCGGCCGGTACTGTCATCACCCGTGATGGCGCGCAACATCCACCAGGCATCCAATGACCGGGCGGTGCCGTCGCCATCGTCCCATTGGCAATGCTCGATTCGCTGATCGGGCACGAGGACGGTGCTGAAAAAGAGGCGATAACCGCGCGGCGTTGGTTCCGGGAAATGAGACATGAAACCGTCCAATGCGATTCGGGCGGAGTCGCCCAGGCCCCTTCGGGGTGCCAGGGAACCGCCGGAAGGCTCAGCGCTCCAGAGGTCCGGGACTATCGGTTCCAGCCCGATAAAGACGATGCCCGAGGCTGCCGCGGTCGACACCTTCAGAAATCCGCGGCGAGGCAGGCTCATATGAATTGGTTTATTCGTGTTCACGTTATTTGGACGTTTGGGGATTAGGATTGCCGCCGTGATCGAGAGACCGGCATGGCGCCCGATAGGCGGTAACTGCCGAAGGTTATTCGCATAGGTTCCGTGTAGCTCGATTCAGGAAGGAAAACAAGGTCTATCGATGGTCAAATAGGTGATTGACAGCGAGGGGCTTGGGAATAAGCTCGCCAGCGTGATCGCCCGCAATAATGAACCCTCCGCCCTCTACGCGGAACCTCAAATCCAGGTGGCTGTATCTCGATTTAATGCCCATGCCTGAAACGCAAGTCCGAAACGAAACACGTCAAATGTCGAAAGGAAGGTTATTCAACATGACTCGCCCATTCCACCACCCGATAAGTGCGCTGCCCCGGCGTCCCGGCACCTCTGACTCGCAAACCACTCCCGCCCGGCTCGGGCATGCGATCGCCGCTCGCACCCGCAAAACCAATTCCAGCCGGTCCAGTTGGTTCGCGATCGTCCTTGGTCTTTTCCTCGCTGCGTCGGTAGTGCCGGTGTCGTGGGCGGACAATTCTCAAACCCTGCCGTTCTCGGCATCGGTAACCATCCGGCCCTTGAATTTGGACATCCTGTCGCTCTATGTCGATTCACCGCTTCGCCAAGTGGAAATGGACGGCGGGGTGTGGGTCATGGGCGCACAACCCGATCCGTATCATAATCCCATCACTGTGCCGCGGTGGAAGGGGCCCGATTTCGAGCACATGACGCGACAGCCGGACGGTTATGCCGATTTTTCGCAAAGAACGGCCTCGTCGTTTATCAACAGCGGTTTGTGGTTCGATAAAACCACCGGGACTCTCTACGCCCTCATGCACGGCGAGTATGACAATGTTCCGGGCGCAGCGTGGTGCCGCAAGAAAACATGGCTGGCCACCAGCCCGGATCAGGGATTGCACTGGACCTTTGTGGGCGACGTTCTCACCGCCGTCCTGCCGAACCCGGGCGACCGGTTCAAATATTCCGGTTCGGAGTTTGAAATGGGCCCCGCCGATTACGATCTGTATGTGGATACGCGCGGGGGTTATTTTTACCACACCAGTTGGAATGGTTTCGTGCCCAAAAAAGGCATCCTCAATCATTTCTGCGCCGGCACCATGCTGGTGGCGCGTTGCGCGATCAGCGATAAAATGGCCCCGGGCAAATGGTTCAAATTCAACAATGGGACCTGGACCGAGCCCGGTCTGAGCGGCAAGGCATCGCGAGTCGGAGCAACGACCTACGGCATCTACGGGAACACGATCTACAGCACCTATTTGCATAAATACCTGCGCCTCGGCGGCACCGGCGAGCTGA
>JAMCZD010000428.1:0-682 GCA_023473405.1 Candidatus Omnitrophota bacterium | reverse complement strand
TAGAGGGCGGAGGGTTCATTATTGCGGGATAATTCAATCTATATCTCGGCTTGCACCGATCTCGCCAAACAGGATTGGTCGCCGATGGCCAAGCTGCTCGATGAACCCAACAACGGCCTTTACGGGTTCACTTTGACCGACAGCAATGGAGTGAACGGGAGTGTCTGCGGCCAAACCCTGCGTGTCTATAATTACTGGGCGAAATCCGGCCGGATTCTGGACGTCACCTTGAGCAACGGCGTCATGAACGCGGCACCGTTCCCACCCTATGGGTCCTACTCCTACGAACCTCACCCCGAATCGGGCGATCCAATCGAAAGCCGGCAGACCCGAATTGTCGGTTGTGCCAGCCCGGAAATGAAATATGCCGGCAGCGGATGGAGCACCGAGAAGAACGCTGTTTACTATCAAGGCGCAATCAAACTGTGCAATGAGGCCGGCAACAGCGTCGCGTTCTCTTTCCCCGGCTCCGCCATCTACTGGAGAGCGATCCCGTCCCAGGACGGCGGCAAGGCCGATGTCTACCTGGACGGCCAATTCAAGACCACGGTTGATTTGTACTTCTGGGACACACCGTTGGTCTTCCAGTTTGCGTTTATAAAGACCGGGCTTGACCCATCGGCAATGCACACCATCAAGATTCTCGCTCGCGGCGACAAAAACCCGGCCTCGACCGGTACCT
>JAMCZD010000095.1:5322-8954 GCA_023473405.1 Candidatus Omnitrophota bacterium | reverse complement strand
GGGTGGCCGGCGGCAGGTTCCTGATCGTGGCGGTGGGTGCCTTTCGCCTGGACTCGATCGCGCACGCCGAGGAGCGCGATTCGGGAACCGGGGGATTCGCCATGTTCGCCGAATCGGCCTTGCCGGTGGTCCAGAATCTAAACAGCAAGTCCGGCCGCGACTTTTATGGGCTCGATCCGGCGCCGTTGAATGGGGTTTCAATTGTTCCCCTGCGGGTTCACGATGGTGACGAAGCCAGTTGCCTGAACCTGAACCGGGCTCAGGTACCGCGCATCCTGGGGGTGCAGCCCTATTCGCTGCAGAATCGTGGCGCATTCACCTTCGCCCAGGTGGCCAAAGGCCTGGCGAAAGATAAACCCTGGCTGTTGCTCGACCGTCCCATGCCGGACGGAACCGTGCCGGCTATTGCCGATCAGGCGTCGATTGTGTGGGCATTGGGGAAGAAGGTGGGGGATACGATCGATTACACCGATGGACATGGACGCTCCTTCAAGCTGCTATTGGTCGGCGCCCTGGCCAACTCGATTCTCCAAGGCAGCCTGATCATTTCCGAGGATGCCTTCGTTGCCCGGTTCCCATCCGAGAGCGGCTACCGGATGTTCCTTATCGACGCCCCGCCGAACGGGGCGCCTGCGGCGGCTCGAGCCCTGAGCCGGGCCTTGCAAGACGTGGGCCTCGAAGTCACTCCCGCTTGGCGGCGTCTCGAGGCATTCAACGCCGTGCAAAACGTTTACCTGTCGACCTTCCAGGTATTGGGCGGATTGGGGCTGTTGTTGGGCAGCGTGGGCCTGGGGATTGTGGTATTGCGGAATGTGCTGGAACGTCGCGGTGAATTGGCACTTTTGCAGGCGGTTGGCTTTACGAGGAAAGACCTCCACTGGATCGTCTTGAGCGAGCATGGCGCCTTGCTGGCGATCGGATTGCTGATCGGGATAACAACTGCCATCGTGGCCGTGCTCCCCGCCCTGCTCACGCCCGGAACTCGGCTCCCGGTCCGTTCGCTGGCCTTGACCCTGGCAGCGGTGCTGATGAACGGGGCGTTATGGGCCTGGCTGGCGACCCGGTTTGCCTTGAGGGGACGATTGCTGGAGGCCCTCCGGAACAATTAGCGCGGTGTCCCGGAAATGACGTTACAAATGTTACACTATTTCCAGGACAACACACTGGTGCCGGAACCAGAATTCGAAACTCACCCCGCTTCGTCTCCCGTTCTCTCTCACTATGAATCAGGAAGCGAAGGACTGGCGAAGGCGTTGCCGAAGTTTGCCGATAAGCTCACCGACCTCCGCGGACGGCAGCCGGATCAGCATGGCAATCTCGGTCTCGTCGAATCCTTCCAGGAAGTGCAGCTCAAAAACAGTCCGTTCTGTTTGCGGCCAGGACTGGATGGTTTGATCCAGGTATTCGAGAAACTCGGTCTCGGCCAACAATTCGTCCGGTGGAGAAACTTGATCGCTGGGAAGCAACTCCGCAGTCTCGACGACGGGCGGTTCGAGATTTTGCTCGAGAATATCCAGCGGTTGTTCGGCATCGTAGCCCTCGACTTTTTCGGATTCGTCCCGCACCACTACCGGTTTTTCCAATGAGATGTCTTCGATGCCCTGCTGGTGCAACCGGCGGCAACGCTCGCGCAATTCGCGCCGGGCCAGCAAGAACAGCCAGAGTCGATAACTCATCTCTTCTGGCTTGACTTCATTTCCCATCAATACTTCCTGAACTACCTGGTCCACAACCCCCCGGGGATCGATGGCCCTGGCGGGAACGTCTCCAGAGGCCTGACGCTGTCGCAGTTCATGATGAACATGGCGCAAGAGACGCGAATAGTATCGCTTCACCAGTTCGGGAATTACGTCGTTGCTAACCGATGAATCCGCCGCCACCGCCATCGGTTCGGGCGCGAATCGAGTCGCCTTGGCTGCCCGTAATTCGGTGCGGCGTTGCACTCGATTCCACTGGTTTTCACGCCTTAGATGCGCCTTGAAATCTTCCAGTTCGCGGACCAGCGCTTTGACGGCATGATCGAAGGCGCTCACCGGGTCCACAGTGGTCTTTTCGCTGCGCAGGATGTTGGATGGCAGCCGCAGCGTTAAAGCCGCGGTGAACAAGGGGAGGTTGTGATTTCGCTCAAGATAGATTTGCAGATGGACGGCCTCGGGTGGGAACCGCTGCAGGTGTTTTTCAAGGACGGCGATTTTGCGGCGGAGTCTTTCCTGCAACTGTGCGTGGGGCTGGATATGCCTGGTTACCAGATGCCAACTGAAGGACATGGACAGCTTGCTCCGCTTAAAGGGCCGACCGGCGCCCCACTCACCGGCCCGCCCTGCTCCAGCAATTCGCGTTAGTCAACCTTCACTTCGATTGCCGTGGACTTCGATTTCTCGGATTTCCCAACATGCACCCTGAGCACGCCGTCTTTGAACTCGGCATGCACCGTGCCAGCGTCGGCGTCATCCGGAATGGTGAAGCTCCGCTCGAAGGTTCCATAGGCCCGCTCCACTCGGTGATACTTCCGACCCTTTTCCTCCTTCTGGAACTTCCGTTCGCCCGAGATGGTCAGAACGCCTTCCTGGACCGTTACGTTCACGTCTTCCTTCCGGATTTCCGGTAGTTCAGCCTCGATTACATATTGCTTGTCGTCCTCGGCGATATTAACGACCGGGGCCCATTCGGCCAAGGTCATCGCCTCCTCCCGGCCTTCACTCCAACGAAACGGACTTCGTGCCAACATCGAAGTCAACCGGTTATGCAATTCTTCCATTTCCTGAAAAGGATTCCACTTTTCCATTTCCGTTATCGGATTCCACTTCGTCAATCCGTTCATGTTTGCTTCCTTTCACGGCGGAGAATTCACGTCTTAACTCTGCCGGGGAGGTCTCCGCCAGTCTTCCCTTGGGCAGAGTCGTATTTCCAATTCCGGCCCTTATTCCCTTACCAACTACACTACTACAAGGCATACGGAATGCCAACCACGAGCGGGACGATCTATTACACCATAACATCATTATAATGAAGATGTTATTTAATTCAATCCCGGCGGCGGCCAGCCGCTGGATGCGACAAAATGTCGCATCTAGAGGATTAAAGTGTCTCATTTGGGAAATTAAAGTCGCAGTTGAACCGTCCCCTCGCCTCTGGCCCTTCCCGTGGTCACATAAGGTTGGCAGGGTCGATATCGATGATCAGGGTCAACTCTTCCGGCAAGGCAAGTGTCTGCCTCAGCTCACCCAGACGCCGGCTCAACTGGGACATCTGCCGTGTGCGCAGCATGATTTGGTAGCGGTAGAAGGTCTCGGCGCGTGCCAGCGGGGCAGGTCCCGGTCCCGCCAGGATGATTTCCTTGAGGTCAGCGAGAGAACTGGTCAATTGGCGTTTCAGGTGTTCGGCCCAGAAGCGGGTTTTGTCCTCGTTGCGTCCCTTGAGGGTAAGCAGGGCGACACGGGTGACGGGGGGATAATGAAGTTGAGCACGGAACTCGATCTCCTGTTCGTAGAACCCGACAAAATCGTGGTGTCGCGCGAATTGGATGGCGGGGTGAAACGGGGTAAAGGCCTGAACGATCACTTCGCCTTCGATCTCGCCGCGACCGGCGCGTCCGGCCACCTGGGTGCATGTTGGGAAATCCGAGAAATCGA
>JAMCZD010000095.1:0-5312 GCA_023473405.1 Candidatus Omnitrophota bacterium | reverse complement strand
GGGCACCTGGGTGGGCAATTGGGAGGTCCGCTCTCCGGCGCGGAAATCGGGCATATGCAGGCCGAGGTCGGCGTAGATAATGCCGACGAGGGTGACATTGGGGAAGTGCAGTCCTTTGGCGATCATCTGGGTGCCCAGGAGGATATCGATCTTGCCGACCCTGAAGTCGCTGAGGATGTGGCGGAAGTCCTCCTTACGTTTAAGCGCATCCGAGTCCATCCGCCTGATCCGTGCGCGGGGGAACAATCGGGTGAGGGTTTCCTCGACCCTTTCCGTTCCGAGGCCGGAGTAACGGATTGCGGGATTGCGGCACGTTGGATTGGGGCAGAGCGTGGGGGCGGGGGTGGTATGGCCGCAGAGGTGGCAAGAGAGTTTCTGGGGTTGGCGGTGGTAGGTGAGGGCGAGACTGCAATTGGGGCATTGGGCGACGTAACCGCACAGGGGGCATTGGAGGGCGGTGGCGTAGCCGCGGCGGTTGAGGAAGAGCATGACCTGTTCCCGTTTCTCGAGTCGCTGGGTGATGGCCTCTTTCAGCAGGAGCGAGAAAACGGGCGGGCCCTTCTGGCGGCGGGATTCCTGCCGCATGTCGACCACGCGAACCACGGGCATTTTCCGGTCATCGGCGCGGGTGGGCATTTCGAGAAGGGCGTATTTGCCCTTTTGTGCGTTGTAATAACTCTCGAGGGAGGGGGTGGCGGAGCCCAAGACCACGACTGCGCCTTCGCGTTGGCCGCGGAGGACGGCCAGGTCGCGGGCCTGGTATCGAGGTGACTCTTCCTGTTTGTAGGAATCCTCGTGCTCCTCGTCCACAATGATCAAGCCCAACGGCTCGACCGGGGCGAAGATGGCCGAGCGCGCCCCGATGACGATCCGTGCGCGACCGAGCCTGACCTTGTGCCATTCATCGTGGCGTTCGCCGGCGGAGAGGTGGCTGTGGAGCACTGCGACCATGGTTTGGAGCGGGCCCGAGCAGAAACGGGCCTTGAATCGCTCGACGGTCTGGGGGGTCAACGAAATCTCCGGCACCAGGACGATAGCCCCTTGGCCCAATGCAAGGGCGTGCGCGATGCCCTGCAAATAAACCTCCGTTTTGCCGCTGCCAGTAACCCCATGAAGCAGGAAGGTCGATTGGAAACTCGAGACCCCTGTTCCCGGTTTTGGGCGTGCATCGATGGCCTCGATGATTTTGGCGAGCGCATTTGCCTGTTCGGCGTTCAGGGTCAACGGATTGGAGGGCAGGATATGCTCGTGAGCGTAGGGATCGCGCTCGGCTATTTGCAGGCTGATGGTCACCCGGCCCTTGTCTTCCAGCCTTCGGACGGTTTCGATCGTGGTGTCGGCCACGCGCAGTAATTCCTGCAAGGGCATCTCCCGCCATTCCTCGATGATTTTCCAGACTTCATCCTGCCGCCGCGTCAATTCGGTTTGGCCATCGTGCGGCGGCAAGGCGTGGACGTAAAGCCGCTGGCGCCAGCCTTCCTGCTCTTTCCGGACGGCCTCGGGCAGAACGCTTTTCAATGCCCATTCGAGTGGGCAGCAATAGTAATCGGCGATCCATCGGGCCAGTTCGAGCACGCGAGGGGTAATCATCGGCTGGCGGCCTATGACCTTCAGGATGGAGCGCAATTGGGACCGTGGGGACGATTCGAGTATGGCAATGATGGTCGCCAGGACCTGCCGCGGACCGAAAGGAACCTTGACCCGGCTCCCGACGTCCACCTGCCCGTCGAGATTCGCGGGGATCAGATAATCAAATTCCCGTTGCAGCGCTAGATCGAGCCGGACACGAGCAATCATCCCGGCCATACAACCACAATTGGAGGGGCATTAAAACTGATTTTGCCTTTTTCGGAGGCTTGCGCCATCAACAAATGTATAGCCATTTCTTTGGCACCAAACTAGTAAGAGCCTGTGAAGCGCCGGTGGTTTTTGTTATTGCCCGTGATGTTGCTGTTGGACGGCTTGCTGGTGTATTGGTGGTGGCACCAGGAGCGGGAGCATCGGTTTGACGGCGTTATTTTGGCTGCCGCGGACCGGTACGGGGTCGATCCGGCGCTCATCAAGGCGGTGGTATGGCGGGAAAGCCGTTTCAGTCCCAAAGCCCGCGGCAAGGCCGGCGAGATCGGCCTCATGCAGATTCGATCCCTGGCTGCTGGGGAATGGGCTCAAGCCGAGAACCTGTGGTGGTTTCGCGCCGGCGAATTATATGATCCTGCCGTGAATACCCGGGCAGGGACGTGGTATCTAAGCCGGTTGCTGAAGCGATATGCCCAGACCGACGATCCGCTGCCCTATGCCTTGGCTGATTACAACGCCGGACGAAGCAACGTATTGCGTTGGAACCGAGGCGCCGCCAAAACCAACAGCGCCGCTTTTGTGAAACAAATCGATTTCCCGGGCACGCGGGATTATGTGATTTCGGTTATGCGTCGAATGGCGTATTATCGATCGCGTTTTCCGGATTGGAAATGAACGGGGCGATGCCTACCCCGATTGAGCAGGATTCGCTTACCGCAAGAATCCGGTCCTTTTCCTCCGCGCTTAATTTTGAACGGAAAAATTTTGATATTGACGGCGATCGAATGAGGCTCCAATATGGCAGTCATGATGAGCAACCTGAATGGCCGACTGGCTCTGCTAGGTGCGCTGGCCCTGCGCCGCGCGGCAGTCGGGTTCTAGTTTGCTCCCGGAAATTTTGTAACCCCGCTGCCGAAGATGGCAGTGGGGTTTTTGTTTTTAGGTCCAGAAAGGAAAAGCAGTTATGAAAAGACATCAAATCCTTGTTTTTGATACCACGCTTCGCGACGGCGAGCAGTGCCCGGGAGCATCGATGAATTTGCGCGAGAAACTGGAAGTCGCTCGCCAACTCGCCCGGCTGCAGGTTGACGTGATCGAGGCCGGCTTTCCGGTAATCAGCGATGGCGACTTCGAATCGGTCCAGGCCATTGCCAAGGAGATCAAGGGGCCCGTTATTGCCGGGCTGGCGCGCTGCGTGCCCAAGGACATCGATGCCGCCGCCGCCGCCGTGAAACCGGCAGGGAAACGGGGAAGGATTCACGTCTTCCTCGCTACGTCGAAGATTCATCGCGAGTTCAAGCTCGGCAAGCCGCAAGACGAGATTGTTCGTTTGGCGGTGGAAGGCGTCAAACGCGCCAAATCGTACCTGGACAACGTCGAGTTTTCACCTGAAGACGGTTCGCGCACCGAGCCGGAGTTTTTGATCCAGGTATGCAAGGCGGTGGTCGCGGCGGGAGCGACGACGGTGAACATTCCCGACACAGTCGGATGGGCGTTGCCGGAGCAATTTGGATCGTTGATTGGGCGCTTGTACCAGGAGGTGCCGGAATTCCAATCCGGCCAGGCGATCATCAGCGTCCATTGCCACAACGACCTCGGGTTGGCGGTGGCCAATTCGCTGGCGGCGGTGCGTGCCGGGGCCGGCCAGGTCGAGTGCACCATCAACGGGATTGGCGAACGTGCCGGCAATGCCTCTCTTGAGGAGATCGTGATGGCCTTGAAAACGAGGTCTGACTATTACGAAGGCCTGGAATGCGGGATCAATACGCGTGAGATCGTCAAGTCCTCGAGGTTGGTGGCGCGGATGAGCAGCCTCATCGTCCAACGGAACAAGGCGATTGTTGGGGAAAACGCCTTCGCCCACGCCAGCGGCATCCACCAGGATGGCGTTTTGAAGAAACGCGAGACCTATGAGATCATGAATCCCGAGGAAGTGGGCTGGGGCCAATCCGAGTTGCCTTTGACCAAGCACAGCGGACGTGCCGCGCTGGCCGCTCGTTTGAAACACCTTGGCTTCAAATTGTCCGAATCCGATGTCCAGGCAATTTTCGCCCGGTTCAAAGATATTGGTGACAAAAAGAAGTTTGTGTATGACGACGATTTGACCACCTTGGTGGGAAGCCACATCACCGAGGTACCGGAGACGTGGGCGCTCGATTATTTGGGCGTGAGCTGCGGCAACCAAACCGTCCCGACCGCCACCGTGCGCCTGAAGCGCGCCGCCGCCAAGAAAACCCCTGAAATTATGCAGGATGCCGGCATCGGTGACGGGCCCGTGGACGCGGCTCTGAAGGCGATCGACCGTATCACGAACACCCAAGGCCGCTTGATGGAATACGCCTTGCGCGCCGTTTCGCAAGGCAAGGACGCCTTGGGCGAGGTCACCGTCAAAGTCAACTTTGGCCAGGGCGATTTGGTGCCGGGCAAGGGGGCAAGCACGGATGTGATCGAGGCCAGCGCTCGGGCCTACCTGAACGCGGTGAACCGGTTTCTGAGCGCCACTCAGGCGCAATCGCAAAAGATGGACCAACCGTAACGGTCGGAAAAATCACGTTCCTTTTGGGCCTCTCTTTGTGCGGTTGGAGTGCAGGGCCGAGCGAATAGTGATCGAACTGGCGTTTGATGCCACGGTTTGGTGGTTTTCGTGCGCCTGAAGGCCCTGCCGGGCCGGTCTGGGAAATGAAACTGAGCGGCGGATTTAAATAATAGTTGCTTTCGGCTGCCAAAATAATAGTTTGCCAGGCTCGTTTATGTTAAGTAAAGAGGAAGCTTTGAACGCAGAACTTTGTAAAAAGTGCTTGGAAAAGGTCCGAAATCCCAACTTGCTCGTCAACTTGGTGTCGCGGCGTGTCCGCCAATTGAATGTCGGAGGCAGCACGGCGGGACGCCCGTTGGTGAGTGAGACCGCCAACCAAGGGGTTGCGGACATCGCCTTGCGAGAACTTGTCGAAGGCAAGCTCGACTGGGAGCCTGTCGAAGAGTCGCCACTGGAGGAGTTGGCAGCCAAAAAACGCAAAAGAACCTAATTGCGCGCGCAGGTCAGCCGGCGGACCGGCGGGTGAAAGCCCGGTTTATATAGCGGCTATTGCGATGATGGGAATCCCTTTTCCCAGTAGATGGCTGGGCTCGCGGCTGCCAAGGCATGACGAGCCCGGATGAATGTGTTAGCCTGGTCTATGAAAGACATCCTGACCAATTCGAAAGCGCACCGCGATTACCATATACTCGAGACCTTCGAAGCGGGCATCGTCTTGCACGGCACCGAAGTGAAGGCCTTGCGCGCTGGTTTGGGCCAAATCCGGGATGCCTTCGCCCGGTTGGAAAATAACGAGGTCTACCTTTACCATGCGCATATTGACGAATACGCCTTTGGCAACCGGCAGAACCACGAGCCCAAAGCCGTGCGAAAATTACTGCTGCACCGTTCCGAAATCCGCCGGTTGACGGGCCTGATGTCGGTTAGAGGACATGCCTTGGTCCCCTTGTCGTTTTATTGGAAGAATCGCAAGGTCAAA
>JAMCZD010000126.1 GCA_023473405.1 Candidatus Omnitrophota bacterium | reverse complement strand
ATGCTGTGCTGTTTTTGAGAAACGACTGGAAGACACTATGACAAAGCCCATTGATCAAATCGATGAAGTCATTTGCAATCCTAAACACCCTTTCCGCCAGGTCGCCGACCGGCCGGAAAAACCGCAGAAACATCGGTACGAAAGACGTAAGATCAAAGAATATATCCGGGCCGGTGTATGGCTGGCCGGTAAATAAGTAACTCAAACTTCTTTCCAATATATAAGCCACGCATCAGCGTGGCTTTTTTTTTCGCGATTGAATGCATGGACGTTTGGGGACGGCTGGAATCAGCCATCGCTCATTCCGAGTCAATCTGGCAAACCAGGGACGCGGCATTCGCTCCCATCGGTTTTGGAATGAACAAGCGGGGAGAAACTTTTCCTGTTTTCCTCAGCGATCCTTTGGTGCCGGATCACGGTTGCTTTATGGCCGGCTCGCTGATTTTGATCGGGGACTCGAGCTTCTTTTGTATGGCCGCGTTAGGCTCGATTTGGACGGACTTGCGCCAGGCCTCGAGGGCTTTGTCGGGCTGCTTCAGCCCCGCGTAAATGTCCCCGAGGTGGTCAAGAAGAGTCGCATCCGGCTCGGTAGAGAGAGAAATTGCCTTGAGGAGGTAGCCGAGGGCCTCCTTGGGTTGGTTGAGTTTGAAGAGGACCCAGCCGAGGCTGTCGAGAAAAGCGGCATTATCCGGTTCGATCTTAACGGCCTTTTCCAGCAATTGCCGGGCCTGATCGAGTTTGACTCCCTGCTCGGCCCACATATAACCGAGATAATTCTTGGCGTCGGCGAAGTTCGGAGACTGGGCGAGGCATTTTTGGAAATTGGCTTCGGCGAGGGCGTATTCTTTATTGCGCTCATAGGTGGCGCCGAGCTGGTAATAGAAAAGATGATTGAGGCTGTTGGTATCGGTGGCCTTGGCCACCACCTCGGCAGCGGTGAAGTGCTGGATGGCCTCGTTGTACTGCTTCATCCGCCCGTAAGCCAAGGCGGTGAAGAACTCAACCCAAAAGCTGTGCGGAAACCGATCGCGGGCCTTTTCGAGCGTGTCCAGCGCGTCGGAGGGTTGGTCCGCGGTGATTTGGATTCCGGCCAGCTCACGATAAGCGGGTTCGAAATCGGGATCGAACAGGAGTGTCTTTTCAAAGTAATCTTCCGCTTTTTTGTAATCCTTGGCATCGGCCGCCAGGGTGCCCAGAAAGAAGTAGGCGCGCGCATTGATCGGGTTGTCGCGGATAATGGACTCGAGCTGTTGCGTGGCGAGTTTTTTATTGCCGGTGCGGAGGTAGATGTCGGCGAGTTTTTCGCGCAGCGAGTTCAGGGTGGGAAAACGCTTCTGCAACGCCACATATATTTGGGCGGCCTTATCGAGATCGCCGATGTTCTTGTAGCTGTCCGCCATCTGTTGCATGAGCACCGGGTCGTCGGGTTTCATTTGCGCGGCGCGGTCCAACAGGTCGCGGATGCGGGGTTTGACCGAATCGGCCTTGGCGCCCATCAGGTCACGCGCATCGTCCGTTATTTCGGCCAGGCCGACCAGGAAATCGGCGTCCGGGTTTCGCTGTTGGGCGGCCTTATCGAGGAGATCGATGGCGTCTTGGGTTTGGCCGTTTTGGAGGAGAATCTGAACCAGGTTTTGATAGGCGAGGAGTGATTGCGGGGATTTTTTAAGGGCGGTCTGGTTGGCCTTGATGGCCAGGTCGATTTTGTCCAGTTGGGCATACGCCAATCCCATCAAGGCATACAGCGAACCGTCGGCGTGGGGCAAGGCGGTGGCCTGTTTGAACAGATCGAGGGCCTTCTCCGGTTCTTTGTGTTGCAGCAATTGCCGCCCCACCTCGCTCACCAGGGTCACGTTCGAAAGATCTCCCAAGGCCGCTTTCCGGAATTCTTCGAGAGCGGCATCGGGCTGCTGGTTCATTTCGTTGATGATGCCGGTCGCATAGTGCGCGTAGGAATCGGCCCGCTCTTCAATGGCCTCTTCATCCTCCGCCTCCTGGTTCTCGGTGCCCATCTCGCCGTTTCCCACCTCACTAACCCCCCCCAGATGGGTGGAGGCAGGATCGGACTGCGACGCAGCGGCGCATCCTGCCGTCAGGACCGTGGCGATAAGGGTAATGCCGGTCAGGATACCCTTGAAAGTCTTTTCAATTGGCATAGGAACAACCGATAAAAGCGCAGCCCGGCTGGCGGACTGCGCTTTGCTGAAACAAATAGTCTTTCGCTCAGGGCCGGCAGATTACTGCTGCCAAGTGCGTTTCTTGTGACGATTGGCGCGCATCTTTTTGCGGCGCTTATGTTTGTTTATTTTTGCTTTCCGACGTTTCTTTAATGATCCCATAAAATAGCACACCGCGCTTTCTAATAAACCACTTTGTTTAGCGGATATTCAATGATCCCTTCGGCTCCGGCCGTTTTTAGTTGTGGGATGAGTTCACGAACGACGCGCTCATCAATGATCGTTTCCACCGCAACCCAGTCCGATTGACTCAGACTCGAGACAGTTGGATTACGCAAAGCGGGCAAAGATTTCAATAATTTTGGCAGGTTTCTTTTCCGCACATTCATTTTCAGGCCAACCTTGGTTTCGGCTTCCAACGCCCCTTTGAGCAGCATCGCGATGGTCTCGATCTTCTGCCTTTTCCAGGCGTGCCGCCAGGCTTGATGGTTGGCAATCAGCCGCGGCGTCGAGACCAGCAAGGTGTCCAGGACCCGCAAATGGTTCGCCCGCAAGGATGCCCCGGTCTCGGTCAGTTCAACCACCGCATCCACCAATTCGTGCGCCTTGAATTCGGTGGCTCCCCACGAGAATTCAACCTCGGCGTCAACCTCGTGCTTCTTCAGGTAGGAGCGGGTGATGTTGACCACCTCGGTGGCAATGTGTTTGCCCGATAAGTCCTTGACCGACTTGACAGCCGAGTCCTCGGGTACCGCCAGGACCCACCGCGCCGGTTGCCGGGTCGCCTTGCTGAACAGGAATTCATCCACTTCGTGCACATCCGATTGGTTTTCCAGGACCCAATCGAGCCCGGTTATCCCGCAATCCAAGTAACCGTGATCGACATACCGGCTGATCTCCTGGGCCCGGATCAACCGCACCTCCAACTCCTCGTCGTCCACATACGGAATATAGGAGCGGCTGCTGACTTGGATGTTGAACCCGGCCTTGGCCATCTTCTCCAGGGTGGCTTCCTGCAGGCTGCCCTTGGGCAACCCGATCCGCAAAGTAGCTGATCGCTTTATGGTTTTCCTTTCTTCGAATCCCCGGCCCAACCGGTAGTTCGGCGGCCTTCCGCCCGAATCCTGCCTTCGGCCAATGCCGCCACCGCCGCGGGATACAACTCCCATTCCGCCTGCTGGATGCGCGCGTGAAGGGTTTCCGGCGTATCATCATCCCAAACCGGCACGGCCTGCTGGGCGATGATGGGACCGGTATCGATCCCTTGGTCCACGAAATGAACCGTGCACCCGGTGATCTTGACCCCATATTCCAGCGCCTGTTTCCATGCCTCCAATCCCGGAAAGGCGGGCAGTAATGCCGGGTGGAGGTTGATGATCCGCCGGGGAAATGCGCGCAGCATCTCCTCTTTCAATATCCGCATCAATCCCGCCAGGACGACCAGATCAACCCCTGCTTCCCGGAGCGCCGCACAATACGCCCGTTCCGATGCCTCGTCCAATTTTGTCCGAAATCCGCCCGGGTGAATGAACCGAGCCGGGATGCCCCGCTCGCGGGCCCGGGCAAGAATTCCGGCTTCGGCGACGTCGCTCAGCACCAGGGCGATTTCGCACGGTATCCGCCCCGAGACACAGGCGTCGGCCAAGGCAACCATGTTGGAGCCTTTGCCCGATCCCAGTATTCCCAGCCGGAATTTGCGTTTACCGTTCATGCCAATCCTTTACTAACAAACGCAATCCACCGAGCACAAGAACGAAACTGCAACCCGATTGACTCTCTGTTTGTCCGGAGATAGGTTCATGCTCATGATTAATCTGACTGAAGGCCAGCCGCCGGAACCATCCGCCGTTCCGATCGGCGCGCGTTCTTCACCGATCCAACTCGATTCCCTTTCGCGCGACATCCTGGCGCTGAAGCAGGAAATCAAAGCGGTCATCCTGGCTCACAATTACCAGGTGCCCGAAATCCAGGACGTGGCCGATTACGTGGGTGATTCGCTGGGGCTTTCCCGTCAGGCGGCTCGGACGGACGCCTCGGTGATTGTCTTTTGCGGGGTGCATTTCATGGCTGAGACCGCGAAGATACTGAATCCGGATAAGCTGGTGCTGTTGCCCGAGCTCGAGGCGGGTTGCTCATTGGAAGAGAGTTGTCCGGCGGAGCGGCTCGCGGCCTTCCAAGCGGCGCACCCGAATTCCTACACCATCGCCTACATCAATTGCAGCGCCGAGGTCAAGGCGCTCAGCGATGTTATCTGCACCAGCGGCAACGCGGTCAAGATCGTCAAGGCCGCCCCTCCCGACGCGAACCTGTTGTTCGTGCCGGATGAGAACCTGGGGGCGTGGGTCATGGAGCAGACGGGCCGGCATATGACCTTGTGGCAGGGCTGCTGTTATGTGCACGTCGAGTTCGCGCACGCGGCGCTGAGCCGGTTGCGCCGGCAACACCCCGGTGCCCCGGTGGTGGCGCACCCGGAATGCACCAAGGCCGTTCGGCTGCTGGCCGACGAAGTGTGTTCCACGGAGAAAATGATTGATTACTGCCGGCAATCCCCCGCCCGCACCATTATCATTGCCACGGAACCGGGCATTATCCACCGGCTCAAAAAGACGTGCCCGGACAAGCAATTCATTCCGGCCCCGACGGACCATTGTCATTGCAGCGAGTGCCGTTTCATGAAGATGAACACGCTCGAGAAGCTTTACGATTGCATGCGGCGTCTGGCCCCGCGGATCAAGCTGAGTGAGGACGTAATGATGCGCGCCCGCCGGCCCATCGAGCGCAGTGTGGAAATCTCGGCGCGCCCATAACCGTCGAAATCGCGGCTGCGCAAAGCCGATATTGTCCATCTCCTACCGTTTATTGGCATTAGACATTGCCAAGCAAAGGCAATTTATGCAAAGTGAATCCCAAACTTGGAGAAGCAACCGGCCTGCCCTTGCCTTATCCTACCTAAATAATGGTAGAAAGGTTTCTCTTTTTTGCGCATGCTCAAGGCAAATAAAAGCGGTGGAGCTTCCACGAATAGCCTGCCCGCCCCGGTCCGTCCCAGGGTGGAAACCGCCTTTGCCGAGCCACGAAATTTTTTGGGCAACCGGTTCATCTACGTGGTGATCTCGCAACGCGCCCGCGGGTTGTCGGTGGGGGTGAACATGAATCCCGACCAGACGTGCAATTTCAATTGCGTGTATTGCGAGGTGAAACGAAACGGCCCTCCGCGCGACCAGCGGGTCAATATCAATGTGATGGCTGCGGAATTGAAGCGCACACTGGCCTGGGTCCAGGAGGGAAAACTCCAGGAAATGGCCTGCTATCAGACGGTTCCGGAGGAACTGCTGCAACTGCGCGAGGTGGCGCTGAGCGGGGACGGCGAGCCCACGTTATGCCCGAACTTTGCGGAAATCGTGCAAGCCCTGGTGCATCTCCGCGCCCAGGCCCAGTTTCCTTTCTTCCGGATCGTCCTGATTACCAACGGAACCGGCCTGCACCTGCCGACTGTCCAGCGCGGTTTGCGCTGGTTCACGGCCCGGGATGAAATCTGGGCCAAGCTCGATGCCGGCAGCCAGGGATACTTGGAGAAAGTTAATCGAACTAATCTGTCATTGGACAAAATCCTGGCTAATCTCCTGCAAATCGGACGGCAGCGTCCGATTGTTGTTCAAAGTCTTTTTTGCCAACTCCAGGACAAGGAACCTCCGCCGAAGGAGATCGAGCATTACGTCCACCGGTTGGCCGAGCTGAAGGCCGGCGGCGCCGCCATTTCCCTGGTCCAGATTTATTCCGCCCATCGGCCGACCGCGTTGTCCGAATGCCGGCACTTGTCGCTTCATTGTCTATCCCGCATAGCCCAGCAGGTTCGGGAGGAGGCCGGTCTGGAAGCCGAGGTGTTCTAGATTTGGGATTTGGGATTGCGGATTTGGCAAAAGTGGCAAGGAGTTCATTGGCCTCTTCCTTTAGCCACTGACGCTCATATGGATGTCCCAAACATGCAAACCCCAGTGTCCTCCTCTCCAACTCTCTCTTGTCCATTCATCATTTCTTAAATCCTAATTCCCAAATCCCAATTCCCGGTCTGAGGCCCTGCCTCGCTAGCCGGTGGTTTTTCGCTGGTTATTCTCGTTGCTTTTGGTAATAAAGGGCCCCGTTACATTTGCAGTCTGGCGGGAACGCCGAGCAGCATAGGTGAATTATGACCAAAAGACCAATGAAGACCGCATCGAATCGAGCTCGCTTGAAAACGGGTATCTGGTTGTGGGCCGGCCTGGTTTGGCTCTGCCTAAGCGTTGGAGCGGAGATTGTCTTCGACAACACCTTCCTGGATGTGGACAACATGTTCTACCCGTTCAGCCAGGAATTCGGCGACGAGATTAACCTTGGCGGCACGGCCCGAACCATCACCCGGCTCCAGATCGAGTACTTTGGTGAATTCAATCCCACCGGCGCCGAATCCGCCCGGGTGCGCATCTACGACAACGACGGCGCGGGCGACAACGAGTACGGCCAATTCGAGGCGCCGGGAACCATGCTGTACGAGAGCGACCTGATGCCCATCGCCCCCGGTTTCAACGCCCTGACGCTGCGCGATATCTCGGTGACGGTCTCGAATAATTTTACCTATACGGTCAAATTCAACGGCCTTAGCGGCAGCTACAGCAATCGCGCCGGCCTGGTATTTTACGATCCGCCCACCGTCGGTTTCAGCTATGATGATTTTTGGCAGAAAACATCCTCGGGCTGGCTCCCCTACAATTTCGAAGGCCGGCCCAAGTCCAATTTCGCCATTAGAGTTGTCGCCACCCCTGATCCCCTTGCCGCGCTCACCTTGCTCGCCAACTATACCAATGGGCTTCCCTGCCTGAGGATCACCGGGCCAACTTATTCCAATTGTGTGCTGGAAGCCTCCACCGACCAAGTCCATTGGTCTGTGCTTCACTATTTTTTCCTGATGGGCGATCCCATCGATTTTGTGGACAACCAGGCCGCTGGATCGCCCCCGCGTTTCTACCGGGTGCGCCTCCTGGACCAACCGGAAATCCTGGCAGGCACATCCCAGCGGCTTCCCAGCGGCGAATTTCGAATGCAGCTATTTGGGCCTCCCGGACGCGCTTTCGTGGTCGAGGCCAGCCGCGATATGCACAATTGGTTTCCGAACCAGACCAATTTCTTCGTCACGGCTGAAGCCGTGTTTTCCGATACCAACGCCGTTTCGTTTGGGCGGCGATTCTATCGCGCCGCTTTTGCCCCCGATCCGCCGGTGCAAATGATCTCGATCACCCCGGTCGCCAGCGGGCTAAAAATGTTGTTGCTGGCCGGACCCAGCGGACGCGATTGCGTGATCGAGTCGTCAGACCACATGGCAGACTGGACGCCGATCAGCACCAACACGTTCAGCTTTACCGGCAGCGATATCCGTTACCTCGATTTAAGCGACCCGCCTTCGGGCCGGCAATTCTACCGCGCCCGGTTGTTGCCCTAGCGGACCGGTCTGCGCCGTCAATCGAGGTGCCGATTCACCCAATTGACGTCCCGCTTGACCATCAGGTTCGGCTCACCGGTTGGTTCCAGGCCGCCCCTTCGAAACGGCTCGCGTTTTTTTGTCGCTTTGAAGTGGCAGTTCGGTTATTGGCTCTTTCCATGATCACAAAAAATCCCATGCGTCAAACCCGGCCGTTGCGTCCATCGCGGCGCGAATTCATCCGGACCGCGACGACCATGAGTCTCGCCGCCGCAGCGGGGCCTTCCGCCCTTTTTGGCGCCCTGGATGTCACCGCAAAGGCCGCTCAGCCAGAGCCAAAGACCCTGATTGGTTCCAATATCTACGGCTGGGGCCAGTACTATCAGCGCGAGAAAAAGGATGTGATGGAACACCTCGACGAGGTCCTTTCCGCCCTGAGAGACGCCGGTTATGACTACCTTGAGGCCACCATGGACTCCGCTCAACCCGAAAACAACGCTCAGTTGGCGGACCGTATGAAGGCCAAGGGACTTCAACCGGTCAGCATCTACACCGGCGGGCGCCTTCATGAAGCCGGCAAGGCGTCGGAGGTGGTGGAAAAATTGCTGGTTGCATGCCGGGTTTGCCGGCAGGCCGGCTTTCGCGTCATCAGTTGCAACGCCGATCCCATCGGACGCGAAAAGACCGACGACGAGTTGAAAGTCCAAGCCGCCGCCTTCACCGAGTTTGGAAAGGGATTGAAGGAGATGGGTATGAAGTTGGGAGTGCACCATCACCTGCCGGAGATGGCCAATCACGCGCGCGAATTTCATTACATCTTCCGGCATACTGATCCCGCGCTGGTGGGATTCTGTTATGACGTTCACTGGGTTTATCGGGGCGGCATAGCGCCGGCTGAGGCCTTGGCCGAGTATGGCAATCGCGTGGTCTCATGGCACTTGCGCCAAAGCCGAAACGGAATCTGGTGGGAAGACCTTGACACCGGCGATATTGATTACCAGGCGGTGGCGCAATATGCCCGTGAACACTCGCTGGCGCGCCGTTTCACCGTCGAGCTCGCCCTCGAAAACGGCACCCGCATCACCCGGTCGGTCGTCGAGAACCACCGCCGCAGTATCGTATTCGTCCGCCACGTCTTCGGGGATCAGAAACCAGCATGAACACCACCTGCCCTCCGCAATCGCAACTTAGCGTAACCTCAACTTGTGACTACGCCGCATCAAAGCCAAAGGCCTTCCTGAGCTCTGAAGATTCATCCGCCAAATCCCAAATCCTAAATCCCAAATCCCAAATCCTAAATCCCAAATCCTAAGTCCGCCGCCTGCCGCCGATTGTAGGCAACCGCGTCCGCATAGCGAACGCCGGTGCCTCCAAAAATATC
>JAMCZD010000269.1 GCA_023473405.1 Candidatus Omnitrophota bacterium | reverse complement strand
CCTTTTCAACCACGAAGAGCACGAAGATCACGAAGATTGTCCACGACTCACTGATTGCTGACCTCTGACCGCTTCCCCTCCCCTGTCTTCAGTCCCGTAGTCCTGTAGTCCTTCCCTGCCCTTTCTGACCTCTGATTGCTGACTGCTGCGCTAGCCTCCTTGACCTTTCCGATGATTCTATGCCATATTGATGGCATGAAATGTCATATCAGTGCTACCATCGATGATCAACTCGTTAAGGAGCTCAGAAAAATGAGCAATGAGGAGAAGCGATCCTTCAGCAATCTAATTGAGATCGCCATCGAACGCCTTCTCCGAGAGAATCCGGCTAGCGCCGGATTGGTCACCACTGCGGGCAGATTCACGGGCAAATTCAATCGTGCCGAAATATATGAATGGAATCACCGGTAAATTCCTAATCGACACCAATGTCCTGATATACGCCACCCTGGAGGAAGATCCGCGATTTGAGGTGGCCCAAGCCGTTTTGAACTTTGGACAGCAGGACGGTTGCCAGGCTTTCCTTTCGGTCCAGTCCCTGGCGGAGATGTATCCCAATCTCACGGGCCCGAAGACTCAGCCTCCTGATTCCCCGGCAATAGCCTATCAAAAAATCTTGGCGATAGCCCGCCTGCCGCACCTTCAGGTTTTACCGATAACGCTGTCCGTTGTCGAGCGCGCTCTCGACCTTTGCCGCAGGCACAAAGTAAAGCGGCAGCGCTTTTTCGACATGCAATTGGTCAGCGTGATGTTGCTCAATTCCATACCCACTATGGTTACCGAAAACGACTCGGATTTCCAGGGTGTAACCGAAATACAAGTGATCAATCCCTTTGCCACCCCCTAATATCCACTAACCAACTCTTTATTAGCGATAATTAGTGAAGATTAGTGGTCGAAAAAACTGGAACCGCTAATCCGCGCTAATTAACGCTAAAGATGGACTACGGACTACGGGACTGAAGACAGGGGAGGGGAAGCGGTCAGAGGTCAGCAATCAGTGAGTCGTGGACAATCTTCGTGATCTTCGTGCTCTTCGTGGTTGAAAAGGGGAAGGACGGACTACAAGACTACGGGACTACGGACCAGAAGACAGAGGACGGACGACGGAGGACAGAGGACAGAGGACAGCAGTCGGAGGTCAGGGGTCAGAAAGGGCGGGGAAGGACTACAGGACTACGAGACGACGGACTACGGGACTGATGACAGAGGACGGAAGACGGAGGACAGAGGTTGGCAATTACTTGTAACTCGTCACTTGTCACTGTTCTCTCTCCAGTTGGTTCTTCGTGGTCTTCGTGCTCTCTGTGGTTGAAAGGGGCGAGGGGGAATTTAGGAATTATGAATTGGGATTTGGGATTTCGGAGGACTGAGGACAGAAGTCACTCGTAACTGGTAACGAGAAACTTTTCACTGATCGTAGTCCGTAGTCCATCTTTAGCGTTAATTAGCGTGCATTAGCGGTTCCAGTTTTTTCGACCACTAATCTTCACTAATTATCGCTAATAAGATAATGGTTAATATTCAGGCTCGCATCGAAGGTTATGTATTAGCGGTACATCGGCGCAATGGCGGCACGATGAAGCAGTTGAATCCGAGCCACCGCTTGCTCGAGCCCTCGCTGCTTTTGGACTCGTTGGACCTGGCGGAAATCATGGTGGCTATTGAAAAGGAATTTGGCGACTCGCCGTTCGAAACGGACTCACCGCCGCGGACATGGGAGGAGGTCGCCGAACGTCTGGAGGTCCAGCGCTCGAGACGGGCCGCATCAAGGCATTGAAGACTGCGTCCCTTGACTCGACCCCCTCCCCCTACGCTCAAAGTAAAGACAGGACAAACTCAGCAGTTCATTAATCCATGCTGTAAATCCTGTAAATCCTGTCCCAAAACTTCTTATCCATCCTGTCTGTGCTAAATCCAACTCGGCTCGAGGATTTGTTTGCGGTGTTCGATCGGCTTGATCGGGGCGAATCAAGCGTCTTGAAAGCGCCAGTTTCCGCGTCACCTGAGGCGAGCGTCTGTGCCGAACACGCGGCGGAAGTTCAAGAAATAGCCGATGCCCGGTTGGGATTATATTCTTCGGGAACGACCGGCCAACCCAAGATTATATGGCGGAGTTGGACCGATCTGAAGGCGGAGTTGGCGTCGTCCAGCCGGTTTGTTGAATGGACATGGGCTTCACCGTTTTATCCATGGTCTTACGCTGGTGTCCAAGTGGCGCTGCACGCCTGGGCCGGGAGCAGGAAGGTGGTTACTTTGGGGGCCGGTTGGACTGAAGACTGGGCTTTGCTGGAAACAAACAAGGTTGATGCCCTGTCCTGCACGCCGACGTTCATCGATTTGCTGCTGCAACAAGGACCACAAAAGGTCGGCTCGGATGGAGGCGCGTTGCCTGGTGAGAAGGCGGTAAAGGATGGGCTTCGACAGATTACTTTAGGGGGCGAAGTGCTTCGTGCCGGGTTGGGCCAACGTTTGCGCGAGGCGTTTCCGAGGGCCCATTTTACCGTGATCTATGCCACGGCTGAGCTGGGTGTATTGCTTAAGACCCGTCGTTTGGATGGCTGGTATGAGTCGGTTGGTTTAGGCAGGCGCGATTCGGACTGGCGAATCCAGGGTGGATTGCTCGAGGTAAAACGAAAGGGCAATTGGTTGTCAACCGGTGACCTGGCTGAAACCAGGGATGACCTGGTCCGGGTGATCGGACGCGGAGACCAGGTGGCGAATGTTGGCGGAACCAAGGTGCCCCTCGATGAGATAGCCGCTTTAGCGGAACAAGTCCCCGGAGTGCGCCGGGCGATAGCGGTAACGGAGCCGAGCCCGGTCACCGGCCAGGTGGTTTGTTTGCGGTTTGCGGTCCGTGACGGTTACGATCCGGCCAAGGTAACGAATGATTTGCAGGATTACCTTCGCTCGAGGCTTCGCAAGGAGGCCTGGCCGCGTCGGTGGGAACAGGATGAGGTCGGTTTGGGACCCAATTTTAAGGGTTCCTTGGTCCCGCGGGAATCCACCCCCCGAAGGGTAGGGACGGATTCATGGTAGGGACCCATTCCACTGGGTTAGACTTATTTTTTTTGGGGCAACTGTCAGGCGGGGCTGTGGGGCAGACCTCCGGTCTGCCAGTTACCCGGGCCTCCGGCCCGAATCATCGAGACTCCTACAGACTGGGAGCCAGTGGCTCCCCAAACCGGCAGACCGGAGGTCTACCCCAGACCTGGGCAGTTACCTTTTGGGAACGCGGCGAAGAGATATCAGGGACGCTGTGGAAAGCGTCTCTGCCAGGTTTTCTAAAGTAAGCGGGGTTGAACCGCAATGGACCGGAAACGTGTTTTGGTAACGGGCGGGTCAAGAGGGTTAGGGTTAGCCATTTGCGAGCGGTTGTTAGTGGAAGGCTGGCAAGTGATTGCTACTTCACGAACCGCCTCGATCGAACTAAATGACTTAAGGGCGCGTTTCGAGGGGCGCTTGGAATTTGTTTCCGCCGATTTTACCCAACCGCAAGCGATTGGCGAGCTGACCCAGGCGGCGCGGATATTGGATGGCTTGGATGGTTTGGTGGCTAATGCGGCTATCGGGACCGAGGGATTGCTGACTTTACTGTCGGAAAAGGACTTGCGCCGGTGCCTCGAGGTGAACTTGATCAGCCCAATGCTGTTGGCGCGGGAGGTGATCAAGGGCATGCTGGCTCGAGGAGGCAGCCTGGTGTTTATCTCGTCCATCGCCGCGCAGGTTGGCTTCAAGGGACTGACGGCCTATGCCGCCGCGAAAGGCGGGCTTGTTTCGTTCTCCCGTTCCCTGGCGCGCGAGTATGGCGAGCGCGGGATTCGGTCCAACTGCGTCTTGCCCGGCTACCTCGAAACGGATATGACGGCCGGTCTCGATAGTGAAACGCGTCAGAAGATAACCCGGCGCACCGCGTTAAAGCGATTAGGCAAGGCAGAGGAGGTTGTCGGGGCCGTCTCTTTCCTTTTGTCGGATGAGGCGCGATATGTTACGGGGACGGAAATTGTTGTGGATGGGGGGATGAGGGCATGAATAGACCGATTGAGTTCGAGGCGGGTGAGATACTTCCGGCAGCGATGGTTCAGCAATGGCTGAAAGCCGCGGGCAAGGGAATAAAAATATATCGTGGGTGCCGTGTTTATCCTCCGGACCGTGTATCGATTGGTGATTACAGCCAGATCGATGAGGGCGTGCGAATTTTCGCGGGGGAAGAAGTGGTGATAGGGAGGCACGTGCACTTGGCATTCGGATGCTCGATATCGGGCGGCGGGCGATGTGTCATTCATGATTTTGCCGGCATTGGCGCCGGCGTCCGCTTGATCACGGGATCGGAGCTCTCGGATGGTCGAGGGCTCACGAATCCCACAATTCCCGATGAGTTACGCGCGGTGAAACGGAGTTTTGTTGAAGTAGGCGCGCATGCGGTCGTATTCACCAACAGTGTGGTCTTCCCCGGGGTGAAGATTGGCGAAGGCGCTGTGGTCGCGGCGGGTTCGCTGGTGCATCATGATTTAAATGAATGGGGCATTTACGCCGGCCAGCCTTTAATACAGATTGGGACGCGTCCGAAAGAGGTTATTTTGAAGCAGGCTGGGGAGTTGATTTAGTGAACGTGGTAGCATCGAACATGAGTTCGATCATTAATTTTGGGTGCGATTGGGGCGGGAAGGCGCGGCGAAGGAAGAGTTAGAGCCGGCTCACATCGGCCGCTACGGGAAGATATTGAAAACTCCGTTTCGAATCATAATTATCGTGTCGGTCCTGGTGACGGGATTGTGGGCCTTCCCCGGGTTTTGGTATCATCAATTGCGGGGGAGTGCGCCGCTTTTTTGGCTGGCGGAACGGGCTCATATCGACGGCTGGACTTACCAGGAGATACCGGTGTCGAAGGCCGAGGAGAAGGCTTTAGTGGCGGACCGGATTGTTAGCGGCAAGTTTACCGGGACCAATGGCGAGGCCGTGTCGGTCTTCAGCGCCAAACGATATAACGAGAGCCGGAATGATATCGGGTTGTTTGTGCATACGCCGGACCGGTGCTGGACGGAGGCCGGGTGGAAGATTCAACCCGCCTCGCCGGACTGTGTTCAAGTTGATGTGCATGGGATTAAGCTCATGTTCGAACGGCGGGTGTTCTGTGCCGGGAGCGATCGCGAGCTGGTTTATTTTGCCGGGATAGCAGGGGGGCGCCCGTTGCCCTATCGGCTGGACCACAACTTATCGGTGGCGTTAAAGTATCAGATGGACAAGGGACTGGATAACTCCGGCATGAGTTTGAGAGCGTCGGACAGCCGGTTATGGGACCGGGTATGGGAGTCGTTCGTGAGCCGCAGTCCGTTATTGGGGCCGAAACAGTTTATCCGAATCGGGACGCCGATACGGAGTCTGGACTTGGTGAAAGAGGACGCTCTATTGCGGGATTTTCTGGTTCGCTGGCTCGAACCGGTCGATTATAATAGCGAATTGCAGGCTGCCATAAAGAATGACAATAACGGCTCACTCGGGCGATGAATCATGAGTGCTGAGCGTTCCTCGAGAGATTGGCGCCCGTTGGTTTACCTGTTGCCAGCGTGGATCGGGCTGGCATGGTTGGTATCGAAGGCGCACTGGTATTGGGATCACCGTCCGGACTTGCAGTATGGCTGGGTGGTGCTCATTCTCTGCGGGTATTTGATCTGGGACGGTTGGGAGCAACAACCGCCGTTGCGGCTGCGCTTTCATTGGAGCCAACCTATTCTATTATTGGTGTCTTTGGGTAGCCTGTTTGTCTTTCAGATTTATCATGCCGCTTTTGGCCTGATGCCGGCGGCGTTGGTGGGGTTGGCTATTGGGATTTTGCTGCTGGTGACGGCGAACCTGCACTATGTCTATGGGATGGCGGGGATACGCCATTTCGGGTTTGGTTTTGCCTTTATCTTGATCGCCCTTCCCATGCCGTCCGCGATACAAGGCCCGCTGGTTTCCAGTCTGCAATCAGTCGTGGCGGGCATTAATGTCGAGGTGCTGCGGGTGTTCGGAATTCCGGCGCAACAGATTGGCAGCTTGATCCATTTGCCGGGGGGCACCGTTGGAATTGACGAGGCATGCAGCGGGATTCGAAGTCTGCAGTCCACGATCATGGCCACTTTGTTCATTGGTTATTTAACGATCCGGAGCCGGTTCCTGCAACTGGCCTTATTTGGCTTGGGGATGTTATTGGCGGTTGCGGGCAATATCTTGCGTTCGCTGTTTCTCAGTTTCATGGCGAATGCGCGGGGGATCGATTCCTTGAAGGAGTATCATGATGCGGCGGGTTGGTCGGTATTGGGATTTACCGTGGTGGGGGTTTGCCTGGTTGCGTGGGGACTGAACCGATTGGAAAAGAGTATTGACCTGCTCAAACTTCAGGACCAGGCAAAATGAAACGGCTTCTGGACCTGGTATTGGTTTTGGGAACGGCGCCTTTGTGGGCGCCGCTGTTGTTTGGGCTGGGTTGTTTGACGCGTTTGAGTCTGGGGTCGCCCGTCCTCTTCCGCCAACGCCGGCCGGGCTTGCGGGGGCAACTATTCGACTTACTCAAATTTCGAACCATGACCGATGCCCGAGACGGCGAAGGCAAGTTATTGCCGGATGCCGCTCGATTAACTCGATTCGGCCGCTGGCTTCGCGCCAGTTCGCTCGATGAGTTGCCCGAACTCGCCAACGTCTTGAAAGGCGACATGAGCCTGGTCGGGCCGCGTCCGCTCTTGGAACAGTATTTGACCCGTTACACTCCCGAACAAGCGCGCCGGCATGAAGTTCGTCCCGGGATTACCGGTTGGGCGCAGATTCATGGCCGGAACGCCCTGACTTGGGAGCAGAAATTCGAATTGGACGTCTGGTATGTGGACCACCGGTCGTTGTGGCTGGACCTTACAATCCTGGTGTTGACGATTGTGAAGGTCCTGCGCCGGGAAGGCATCAGTGCCGCCGGCGAGGCCACCATGCCGGAGTTTCTTGGAACAAAGGCGGCGAAGGTGGGGCGAGAACGGTAGAGTCCTTGAAACTCAAGACTCGTTGCCATCAAATCAAGTTTGCCGGTCCCCCTCTCCGCCTCGCTAGAATAAGAGGAACCTTCGGACCGGGCCGGAGGCCCGGGTAACTGGCAGACCGGAGGTCCACCCCACGTTGGTCTATAACCGCCTTTTGGGCGGTTTTTTTATGGATTGATTCGGTTAGGGTCTTTGACTAGGCTCGGCCAAGAATGAATATACTTAAGGGCTCATGGATAGCGCGATCAGGGATGCTCCTGGTGCTGTATGCCGCGAGTCTTTGGCTCAGCCTCTGGCTGGCTTATCAGTTGCGGTTTGACTTCAATGTTCCCCCTGAAGAGGTATCTAATTTTTTCCAGGTATCGACTTGGGTCGTTCTCATCCAGTTGCTTAGTCTGACCGGTTTCCGGCAATTTGCCGGTTTGTTGAGTTACTTCAGCACGCCGGACCTGCTCCGGGTATTTTATGCGGTTTCGGTAAGCTCATCGATCGTGCTGGTGATCCGGTTGGAGGGAATCATGCGCCCGGCTCCGCCCCGCGGCGTTATCCTGGTCGATTTCGTGTTGTCTTTCCTGGTGCTGTCGGCCCTGCGGCTCGGGTTTCGCCTGGTCCGCGAGCGGTTTATGGCGTCGAACGGGCGGTTGACCCATCAGGCGAAGCGGGTGGGGATCGTGGGTGCCGGCGATGTGGGGGCGAGTCTGGCGCGTGAGCTATCCATTCGGCGTGGATTAGGGCTGGTGCCGGTGGCGTTTTTTGACGACGACAAGAGCAAGTGGCATTCGCGGGTGCATGATATTCCCGTGGTCGGACCGCCGGAGTCACTGCTGGACCAGAAACTGAATCTTGAACTGGACGAGATCATCATCGCGATGCCGACGGCGCCGGCGAAGAGGATCGGCGAGGTCGTGAGCCTGCTGCAGAAAACTCGATTGCGATATGCCACGGTTCCTTCCATTGATCAATTGGCAACCGGCCAGGTCAAAGTAAGCCAGTTGCGATCGGTCGAGATTCAGGACTTGCTGGGACGCGAAGCGGTGGAATTGGAGACCGAAAGCATTCGCCAAATCCTGCAGGAGCGGGTGGTGATGGTGACGGGCGCGGGCGGGAGCATCGGAAGTGAGCTTTGCCGGCAGATCACGACTTTCAACCCGACGCGTTTATTGCTGGTGGAACAGGCGGAAGGCCAGATGTTCCAGATCGAGCAGGAATTGATCGACTTGGGGCACGGCGGGATAGTTCTGCCGTTGGTGGCGGACATCCTGGATGTGCCGCGGATGCAGTATATATTCAAGCGATTCCATCCCGAGGTCGTCTTTCACGCGGCGGCGCACAAGCATGTGCCGATGATGGAAAACCAGCCGACCGAGGCTATCAAGAACAATACCTTGGGCACCATTCAATTGGCCGAGATGGCCTCCGAGTTTGGGGCGGACCGGTTTGTGTTAATCTCGACGGACAAAGCGATTAACCCGACGAACGTGATGGGGGTTAGCAAACGGTTGGCCGAGGTTTATGTGCAGGCGTTGCACGCCAACCATCCCGGTAATACCAAGTTCATGGCCGTGCGCTTCGGCAATGTGCTCGGTTCTTCCGGGAGTGTTATTCCCACGTTTAATAAGCAGATCGCCGCCGGCGGCCCGGTCAAGGTGACGCACCCCGACGTGACGCGCTATTTCATGACGATTCCCGAAGCCTCCGGCTTGGTATTACAGAGCGCCGCCCAGGGCGAAGGCGGCGAGATATTCGTATTGGACATGGGCAAGCCGATCAAGATCGTCGATTTGGCCCGGCAAATGATCGAGCTGTCCGGTCTCAAACCGGGCGAGGACATCGAGATCGAGTTTGTCGGCCTGCGTCCGGGAGAGAAGCTGTTCGAAGAATTGAGCCATCAAGGTGAAAACTTCAAGCCCACCAAGCATCCCAAGATATCACGCTTCGTGTGCGAACCGAAACCGCTCGAGCAGGTGCGCGAGGAGATTCAACAATTAACAGCTAACCTGCATTCGACGGAACG
>JAMCZD010000115.1:329-9056 GCA_023473405.1 Candidatus Omnitrophota bacterium | reverse complement strand
TGGCCCAAGTGCCCGGTCCGTTTGATTGGGTGGTCAACACCGTTTCGGCTGGAGGCGGCGGCGTGGCGGAATACCGCGAGGTTTATTGGAAGGGAACACGGCATTCGATCGAGTGGCTCGAGCCAACGCCTTTGGCAAAATACGTCTATACCAGCAGCCCGGGGGCTTACGGACAAACGGAAAGCTTGGAGGTCAACGAGACTAGCCCAACTGTGCCGGACACGGAAACCGGGCAGGTGCTATTGGACACGGAGAACCTGTTATTGGCGGCCCAACGAAAGAGCGGGTTCCCCGCGGTGATCCTGCGCGTGGCGGGCATATACGGACCGGGGCGCGGCTATTGGTTTCGCCAATACTCGAGCGGCCGGGCGGTTATCGAGGGGGACGGCAATCGAATCCTGAACATGATCCACCGTGAGGGTCACCGGTTCGTCATCCTGGCGGCCTTGGAGAAAGGTGTTCCAGGGGAGATTTACAATGCCGTGGACGACGAACCGGTGACCCAGCGGGCGTATTTCCAGTGGTTGTCCGAACGATTAGGCAAGGCCATGCCCCCCTCGGTGCCCCAGATCACCTTGTCCGGACGCAACCGCGGCCGCAGCAACAAGAGGGTGCTCAACGCCAAGCTCAAGGCCGCGCTGGATTATGCCTTCAAATATGCGACCTTCCGCCAGGGCTGCGCGGCGGAGATAGCACGGCTGGTGGAGACGGGCGCATTGCCGCGGGCGGGATAAAACACGCATTGAGCTTTCGTCCTGGGCTCTTTATTGGCCTTCCTTCAAGTCCGGCGGATTTGGGGTGAAGAACCGCAGGTTCAAGCCGCGCGAGTCCGAGCCGGAAGAATAAACCGTGAAGTTGAAATAGCGGGCAATTTTCTCCGAGGCCGGGAGCAGCGAAAAATCAAGCCACGATTTCCAGTCGGTTTTCTTGGCGGCATCTTCGTTTTCGGCAGGGGACGGCGAGTAAAGGCCGAGCAGTTTGTCCAGCGAACCTGAGTCTCGCTTCAGGGTCTCGAGCGTTATGCGCACGAGTTCGCGATCGTTCTGGTATGCAAAAAAGCCGGTGCCCATTCCGCCGACCTTTTGGGCTGCCTCTTGCAGGGTTGGTTTTTGGGCTAGCGCCTTTGGCCGGTTCTCGCCATTTCGGAGGTACTCCTCCAACATGGCGGCATCGGTGGAGAGGGCCAGGTAACCGCCGCTGGCAGCGAAGCTCAGGCTCCGTCCGCCCGCGGCGGCGTCATCGGCCGGCGCGCCGCCGGGCAGGGGCAGGGCATATATCTTGCGGCCGAGAAATTCACGCTCCTTGATAGTTGGCGCCAGCACTCCGGCGCTGGTCTTCAATGCCTGGACCAATTGGTCGGCATTGGGAGAACCAACGAGTATGAGCCATGGCGGCGAATCCAACCCAGCCAGGGTCAAATCGCGCGGTGCCTTTTGAAAGTTGATGAAGTCGTCGCCCAGATTCCCAATCAGGGCTTTCTTGAGATCGAAATTGGGATCGCGGTCCTTGCCGGCGTTGGACAAAAGCATTTGGATAAAGCCGTTCAGTTCGGGCGAGATTTCCGAGGCGATGGTCTCGACGGTGGTCCACATTTTCTGACCGTCAATTCGCCAACGGCTGAACTTGACCACATCCGCCGGGACAAAGGGAGGCGGATCGGCGTTCCGCGGTTGGATGGCGAAAAGCCTGAACAATCCCTTTCGTTCCGATTCAGGCACCGAGAGAAACGCATGGACCAGCGAACCTTCGGGGGTCTCGTTGACACTGGCGGCGAGCGATTCGAGCCCGTTCAGGCCGACCGCCGATATGATCTTCGCCGGCGAAGGCGCCAATGGCTTGTCGGATTCGGTGGTTGTTGCGTTGACGGTGAGTTTCTTGTTCAGGATGGACACCAGCGGCTTCAGGTTCAGCCAGCCAAAGGCTGTGGCGCCGCGACACAAATTCTGATGGGCCTGAAACTCCGCCTGATCGGCCAAGGCCGGCGCGCCTCCGCCCGAAAGCCGGGCGAGTATCTTTTCCAGGTCCTGGGAGTTATTGGCCACCAGGAGTAGCGAACCGGACTGGCCGATGATCAGTTCAACCTTGTTGGTCGCTGAATTCTCCGGGTGTTGGTCCGAGTCCTGTTTGCCCTTCGGGAAGGCATTTTGCAGCGTCCGCGCCAGATCGGCCCCCGTAAAGATAAGCGTGGTGAAGTCGGTGTCCCGGATTTTCTCGTTCTTGATCGATTTGCCGGAGTCGATCCATTTCTTTTTCAGATCGGCCAGTGCCTTCTTCAGTTGCTCGCTCTGGTCCTTGGTATCGATCAAAAGGACCAGGCCGGGGCTGGGCACCGGGTCGCCTTCCCACCCGTGCCGAGTCACCGCCAGCGTTACCTGGCCGCGCGCCAGGCCGGCATAATCGGCCAGCTTTATTCCCAATTCTCTCTCGAGCGGGCCGACAACCTCGGCGTCGAACCGGTTCAGGAATTTATCCTTGAACGGCTTCATTTCCGGGTCGCGCCAAAGCTGGCTCAACGGAGACTTGGCATACATCGACTCGACGCTGCTCCAATCAGGCACCGTGACCGCAGCCAGGGTGTCGGCCGGCAACAGTTGTTCGGCGGGCGGCACCGCGGCGCCGAGATTGAAGGCAGCGCCGACCAGAAGAGCCAGGATTCGAGGTTTCAGATTCATAGCTGGTTTCATATTGTGGTGTTGAAGATTAGTCAAACAATTAATTGCAGCCAAGTGCGGCGTCAAGGCGCCTTGTTCAATCGAGCCTGCTTTCCGCCAGTTGGACCGCACGCATCGTCATCGCTCTTCATCGATCGCCTCTGGGTCCTCATTCGACTGGGTGGGCCGCAGGCGGCTGGGGGGTTCGAGATAGCGGTACGGGTTATTGGGGTTGTCATTGTCGTAGGCAAAGGAATCGCGGTGGTCCAGGAAATAGACCACGGCGTCTATGGGAATGGCAAAACCGATTCCTTCGCCGAAGAGGACTTTCATGTTTGTCACCCCCACCACCTCGCCGCGCAGGTTGAACAGCGGACCGCCGCTGTTGCCTGGGTTGATCTGGGCGGTGGTTTGCAGATAAAGAGAGCCTTGGACCTCTCGAGTCTTGGTGCTGATGATGCCTTCGGTGACCGTCCGTTCCAGGCCCAAGGGGCTTCCGATGGCGAATACCCGTTCGCCGACCGCCAGGTTATCGGCATTGCCAAGCAGCACGCAGGTGAACTTGGGGATGTCTTTGTCCTCGATCTTCAGCAGGGCAAGGTCCGCGAACTTGTTCATTGCGATGATCCGGACCCGTTTGTAGGTCCGGCGTTCGAGCGGGCCGGTTTTCTGATGATAAACCTCGACCGAGATTTGGGTTTCCCCTTCGATCACGTGAAAATTGGTTATCAAATAGCCGTCCTCGTTGATGATGAATCCGGAGCCCAAACCGCTCGGGGTTCGCACCTGGACGACGGCTTCGCCCACTTGGCTTACCCATTCCCGGACCGGCCGCTCGGCAGGCGGCGTAGTGGCGGCGTAATAGAGGTTCTTGCGTATCTTGGCTGGGGGTTGCACCTCGCGGGCAGCCGGCTCGGGAGCGTCCGTCCGGCTGATTTTCTCCACCTGGCTGCGGGGAATCACCAGAACGGTATAGCCAACGTCCACCACGATTTGGTCCGGTTTTTCGGCAAGGATTTTTCCGGTAATGGCTGCCTTTTCCTTCAATTGCACCACGTCGGCCGAGGCCATAAACGGGAGGCTTGATCCAAGGAGGACGAGCGCAATAGCACGACTAAACATGGCCCCAGCATACCAGTACCAACGACCCTGACAAGCGGTGTTTGCGAGGTCTGACGCCTCCAGCCAGGGCCTTGATTAATATCATCGCTCGGCCTAACTTAGGCCCGGCGGAGGATGAATCCGCCGGATTGCTGCTATGAATCAGAAATTCGCAAATGCAACCGGCAGGGCCATGGGTTTAGCCATCCTGACTCTGATAACAACAGACATGTGCGGCAGGGCGGGCGAAACAGCGGTGGATAAGGCAACAACAGCACCGCAACACTATGCCGCGGCGCCTTCACCAGGCTTGCTTGCCAGCCTGGGCGCCATGTCCACTTCGAGTGGGGGAACGAACGGTGCCGCCAGTAAGGAGAGCCTTGGCGTCACGGTCTCAAAACCGAGCGTCAGTTACGGCGGTCTCGTGGGCCAGACGATCGAACACCCGCAGGCGAAAGGCGTGCTGCAACTGTTTAATCCCTTTGCACCCGTCGAAAAGCCAACCCAGTTGCCATTGGGAAGATCGTGGTATGCGGTCCACGCCCCTTGGACCAATCCCTTTGGCTTCCGGCATGCACGGACTTGGGAAGCCCGGGGCATCGATGTCTTTTCCATCAACTTCTAAAATCCAAGAGCTGACTCATACGGTTGCCGCGCTTTTCCGTTTGCGCCGGGAAATCGGACCATTTATCAATGAGCCATGTTCTTGCGACCTCTATGTTTTGTTTGGGCAGCAGTGTGCCTGGCCATCTTTACCTGGTCCGCCCCCGCCCAGGAAACCCCTTCATCTTCCCCGGTCATCCGGTTGGACCGGGCATTGGTTATAGAATCCATCGGACGCTCCGGACGTGCTGCCGTGCATACGGACACCTTGGAGGCGCGAATAGTCGCGGGCCAATGGCAAGCGCCGAATGCCGGCGAGACTGTCCGTGCCGCCAGCGGCATCGAACGGAAATGGGAATGGGCCTCGGCCGACAAGGACGGCCAGTTGACTGAACGGGCGTTGCGGGGCGGCTATGTGTATTGGCCAGTCAACAGCGCTGCCGAAAAGGTCATGATCCTCGAGGCAGCCGGCCATAGCCTCGTCTATGTCAACGGCCAGATTCGAGCCGGTGATCCCTATCAGTTCGGCTATGTCCGGCTGCCGGTTTTGCTGCGGGCTGGGACCAACGATTTTCTATTCCAATGCTCGAGAGGCCGCCTGCGCGCCCAGCTCACAACCCCGACCGGTCCGGTGATGTTCAGCGCCGCCGACAACACCCTGCCCGATATTGTTCCAGGAGATAAAGGCCCGCTCTGGGGTGCCGTAGTCGTCGTCAATGCCACGACCCATTCCATGCCCGTGGCGTTGCGCGCCAAAGACGCCAACTTTCAACCGCAAACCGCCAACCTGCCGCCCTTTGGGATTAAAAAAATGCCTTTCCTTCTGGCGCGGCCGGATGTTGACGAACCGGGTGATTGCCGGATCACCCTCGAGTTGGCGTATCCGGATGAAGGACAGGAACGTCGCATCCAATCCCAGATTACCCTTCGCGTTCGGCGGCCGGACCAGACCTGCAAACGCACCTTCGTCAGTGCCATCGACGACAGCGTCCAATACTACGCCGTTAATCCTGCCTGCCCAACCCGGCTGCCGGCGCCGCCTCCGGCCCTGTTTCTCTCTCTGCATGGCGCCGGTGTCGAGGCCATCGGCCAGGCCGATGCCTGCTCGCCCAAGACCTGGGGATACCTGGTCTGTCCCACCAATCGGCGGCCCTTTGGATTTGACTGGGAAGATTGGGGCCGATGGGATGCACTCGAAGTGCTCGCCCTGGCCGAGGCGCGGTTCCATGTCGATCCCGCCCGCGTCTATCTCACCGGCCACTCGATGGGCGGGCATGGCACGTGGCAGTTGGGGGCGCTGTTTCCCAGCCTCTTTGCCGCCATTGGCCCAAGCGCGGGCTGGATCAGTTTTGCGTCCTACGTCCGGCCGAATCGGTCTGAAACGACGAACACGGCGGCTAATCCTGTTCAGAAGATGCTCGAACGTTCCGCCGCAGCCTGCAATACGCTGCTCATGTCCAGCAACTACCTCGAGCAAGGTGTTTACATCCTGCACGGATCGGCTGACGACAACGTCCCCGTGAGCCAGGCCAGGCAAATGCGGGAGGTGTTGAGCCGGTTTCACCACGATTTTGTGTATTATGAACAGCCGGGCGCCGGCCACTGGTGGGACGCATCTGATGAACCCGGCGCTGACTGCACCGATTGGGCGCCCATGTTTGATTTCTTTGCCCGGCACGTGATTCCGTCCGATCAGGAATTGCGCCGGGTCCAGTTTGTCACGGTAAATCCGGCGGTCTCCTCCCACTGCCATTGGGTTGTCATTGCGGCCCAGCTACGGTGCCTGGAGCCGAGCGCTGTGGATGTCCGTTGCGATCCGGGCAAACAGCGCCTGGTTGGAACCACCGCCAATGTGACCCGCCTCTGGCTCGGACTTCCATCGTTGACGCCCGGCAAGCCGTTGACTGTGGACTTGGACGGGCAGCGAATCGAAAACATCTCCTGGCCGCAATCAGTTGCATCATCCCTGTCCGCTGATCTGCCTGACGGCGAGCCTGGTATTTGGCTGGACCGCGGAGATGGAAATTGGCGAATAAGCTCGGCGCCGTCGCCTGCGCTGAAAAGTCCGCGACGTTCCGGCCCGTTTCGGCAGGCCTTTGCCAACCATATGATATTCGTGTATGGCACTCACGGGACATCTGAAGAAAACGCCTGGGCCCTCGACAAGGCACGTTACGATTCGGAAACGTTCTGGTATCGCGGCAATGGTGCGGTCGAATTGATGTCGGATACGGCTTTCCTCGAGGGCGAGCGGCAAAGACAACCCTCGCAAACCTCGGCGCCTCGCCGGAACGTGATTCTCTATGGCCATGCCGAGTCCAACTCGGCCTGGCCCATCCTGTTGGCGGACAGCCCCGTCCAAGTACATCGCGGCAGCGTGCGGATCGGAAGCCGCGAATTAGACGGCGAGAATCTTGCCTGCCTGTTCCTGCAGCCTTACCCGAAGAGTGACACCGCCTTGGTCGGCGTGGTAACCGGTTCCGGCCTCCCCGGCCTGCGGTTGACCGATCGTCTTCCATATTTTCTTTCCGGCGCCGGATTCCCTGATTGTTTGGTAATCAGCACCGCGATGCTGGACAAGGGCATCGGTGGCATTCGCGCCGCCGGATTCTTCGGCCAGGATTGGAAGGTTGATACCGGCGAATTCGCCTGGGACTCGGACTCGTCCCAGGGCCCACAGTAACGGTGCTTTCCACCGGGTCACTGCCTGGCATTGCGAATCGGGCCAATGGCGGTAGAGTTTGGTTGTTTTGAATAGAATCGACGCAACCATCAACCGCCATAACAACGGCGCCCCGCGGCTTCCCGAATTGCTTGCCCCTGCCGGTGACTGGGAATGCGCCAAGGCGGCGGTCGAGAACGGCGCGGACGCGGTCTATTTTGGGCTCGAGCGGTTTAACGCCCGGATGCGCGCCCGGAATTTCACTGTGGGAGATCTGCCTCGTCTGATGGAATTCCTGCATCGGCGCGGGGTCAAGGGCTACGTTACTTTCAACATCCTTTGTTTCCCCGACGAGCTGATCGAGGCCGAGGCCTATCTGCGCTCGATTATCGCTTCGGGAGCCGACGCCGCCATTGTGCAGGACGTGGGCGTTTGCCGCATGATCCGCCGCCTTTCCCCTGACTTCCCCATCCACGCCTCGACGCAAATGACGATTACCAGCTCGGCCGGTCTGGAGTTTGCACGCGCGCTGGGCTGCTCGATGGCGGGTCCGCCGCGCCGGCCCGCGAGTGTTCTCTGAGTGATATCGCCAAGATCCGTGCCTCGGCCTTTGCCGCTCGAGCAACCTCCACCGACGGCGAACACGAGTCCGAGGCGGGCTCGACCCAGCCGCCCTTTCCACTCGAAGTGTTCGTTCACGGCGCATTATGTGTGGCGTATTCGGGTCAATGCCTCACCAGCGAGTCGTTGGGCGGGCGCTCGGCCAATCGTGGTGTCTGCGCCCAGGCATGCCGGCTGCCGTATGGCCTGGTTTGCGACGGCCGACTCGTGCCGCTCGGTCACCGGCGATACCTGTTGAGCCCGCAGGACCTGGCCGGGCTCGAGGTTCTGCCGGATATTCTTCGCGCCCGAGTCAATACCATCAAGATCGAGGGGCGCCTCAAAAGCCCGGAATATGTGGCCAACATCACTCGCATCTATCGGGATGCACTCGATGCGTACTCCGAACAACGAAATTCACCCGCTCTCCCGGAAGGCAAATCGTGCGAACCAGTCTCCGCCCAGGTGCAATACCAGATGGGGATGGCGTTCTCTCGCGGGCTGCATACCGGTTGGTTTAGAGGAATCGACAATCGGGAATTGGTCCGAGCCCAGTTCAGCAAGAAACGCGGCGTTTACCTCGGGCAAGTCACCCGCGTCCAGGGCTGGTCCGTCGCAGTCAAACTCGAAACCGCGCTCAAGCCTGGCGACGGCGTGGTTTTTGTCTCCAGCCGTCCGGACCAACCGGAAGAAGAACAAGGCGGACGCGTCTTTTCCGCCCGCCAACATGGCGATGAAACCGTTCTGAGCTTTGGCCGTGATGCCCTCGACGTGAAAAGGATCCTGCCGGGCTCCCAGGTTTGGAAAACCAGCGACCCCGACCTCGAGCGGCGCTTGCGCCGGAGTTATGACGGCGACCAGCCCCGGTTCCAGCGGCCAGTCTGGATCGAGGTTTATGGTGCTGTAAACCAACCATTGACTCTGGTGGTAAATGATGACAGCGGGCTCGCGGTGCAGGCAGCCTCGACGTGCCGCTTGCTCCACGCGCATACCCAACCTTTAAACACCGACCGGTTGCGCGCCCACCTCGGGCGCCTCGGCGACGCCGTTCTCCGCGGCGCCCGTCGTCTGGAGCGCGCCCCGGGGCGACGAGGTGATCCTCGCCGGGTG
>JAMCZD010000115.1:0-319 GCA_023473405.1 Candidatus Omnitrophota bacterium | reverse complement strand
ACTCCCTCGAGGACGATCTCATCCTGCCGGTAGGCGAGCTGAACCGGCTGCGGCGGTTCTGGGTGGACGAACTGCTGCGCCTTCGCACCCAGCCGAGACGTTGGACATTGAACAACGAATCCGTCACGGGCATGCTGCCGAGTCTGCGGTCTCATCCCGTTTCCTCCCCGTCTGGGCTGACTCAGCCCGAATCGCCTCCCGTTTCAAAACCTGAGCTCATCGTCCTGGTCCGTTCAATGGACCAACTCGAAGCCGCGCTGGCTTGCGGAGTTCGGACAATATATTGCGAGTTCGAGAACGGCGCGGGCGCGGTCTGTTT
>JAMCZD010000419.1 GCA_023473405.1 Candidatus Omnitrophota bacterium | reverse complement strand
GACCATGGTGCCGGATTACAGATTCGAGCGGGCCAGGAGTTGACCCATTGCAGGCTTCTCCCCGGTGAAGAGATTCGCACGCCGCTTATCGTCATGCAGTTCTGGAAAGGCGGTGACTGGATTCGGGCGCAGAATATCTGGCGGCAGTGGATGTTACAGCATAACCTGCCGCGCCCGGGTGGTAAATTGCCCGCTCCCCAGTTAGCGGGAGGAATTTCGGGGTATAGCGGATTGGCGTTAATGTTCAACAGCCGGGAAGAAGATCATATCCGGTTTCTGGATCGCTATCTGAAGGAAAACATAAAGCTGGATTACTGGTGGATGGATTTGGGATGGTTTCTGCTGCCCAAGTCCTACCAAAAGGTGGTCGGACTTAAGGATGAGCATGAATATCCCCTGGAGGATTTGGGTACCTTCACCGCCGACTATCATCGTTTTCCCAAGGGAATCCGGGCGATCAGCGATTATTGCCATGCCCACGGCATCAAGACGATTTTGTGGTTTGATCCCGAGCATATATTTGCCGGGTCCTGGCAGGCGGAGAAGAAACCGCAGTGGCTTCTGTCGCCGCCCAATATCCCCGGCATTGAAAGCCAGATCAATCAGGGACTGCCATTAGAGAACCGGAAATTACTGAATATGGGCAATCCCGAGGCCTTGGAATGGCTGAACAATCGAATCGCCAAGGTTTTGAATAAAGAAGGCATCGATACCTATCGTCTGGATTATAACATTGAACCGCTAATCTTCTGGCGGGCCAACGATGCCGAGGACCGGCAGGGCATAACGGAAAATCATTATGTCCAGGGTTTCCTGTCCCATCTTGACGATCAACTGAGACGCCGGCCGGATTTACTGATCGATAACTGTGCCAGCGGTGGAATGCGCAATGATCTGGAAACCATGCGCCGCTCAGTGCCGTTATGGCGCAGCGATTATGCGGGCGAGCCGGTCGGAATGCAGGGCATGACCTATGGAATCGCTTTCTGGCTTCCCTACTTCGGCCATTGGGGCGGTCAACTGGACCCATACACCTTTCGCGGCAACATGATGCCTGCCATGATTATGGGACACGACCTGCGAAAGCCAGTGGATTTTGAGTATCTCCGAAGAATGATCGCCCAGTGGCGGAAAATCGCCCCTTACTATCTGGGAGATTATTATCCCCTCACGCCTTACAGCCTGGAGAATAATGCATGGCTCGCCTGGCAGTTCGATCAGCCGGAGACCGGGGAGGGGATGTTACAGGCGTTTCGTCGGCAGGATAGTATTTGTCTGGGCTGCCAGTTCAGGCTGTTCAGTCTGGATCCTGCCGCTCGCTATGAAATAAGCAATCTGGATACTTCCGATAAAACCATCGCCACCGGCCAACAACTAATGCAAAATGGACTGAAAATCTTTATTGAGAATCAACCCGGTGCGGTGGTTCTTGTATATAAGAAGACCGGTTGATCTATAAAACCGAGAGTGGATGAGAATGTCATGCGCGTAGCCGATGCCATCAAGTTTGCCTCGAACCAGGCACCGGGTTGCATCACGCGGTCGGGGAACCTGAAGCGCTTGAACCGCGCCCGGGAGGCTTGGGATGCGCTTCTTCCCGCGGGTCGGAATTAACCCAAAAACTCCGCCCTCCAATATGACCTCGCGTGTCGCGCTTGCCGGTTGGGGCGGTTGAATGAGGCCCGGACGTGGTTGGATATGGCACTCGACTACGACGGACGGCCGCTTGTGAATTACGACTTCGTCCGGCGGCTCGCTTAGCGGACTGTTAAACCATCGCGGCCCGGACCGGGACAAGGACATCGCAACTGTGGGAGTGGCAACCCGTTGTGCCGCGAGTCAAACCAAGTTGCGGGTGTCCGCCGCGCCGCCGCGCGCCGAAGGCCATCGTGAGGTCTTGGAGTTGGGCGCTTTTCTTACCAGACTGAACCACAAACAGTCTTAAAATCGGCGCTTGACTCTGAAAACGGCCGGGCACAAGTTTCCCACATGAGCACAAAAGAGAATCAATTATCCTTTTCCGGGGATAGCGTCAAGATGTATTTCATATCCCTCACATTTTGCACGGTACTCCTGATTCTCGCTTCCATCAGCCTCGGGTATAATAGCAAGGCGGATACGATAAGCCTTGTTAAGAATGCAAGTTTTGAGGAAGCCACCGATAATCCATGGCGGCCCACCGCCTGGAACCTGGGGATTGAAGGCTTGGCGCGTGGCACTTTTAGCCGTGTTGATGAGGGCTTCCACGGCCCTTCGGCCATTCGTATCACGAACCAATCGCAGGCGAAGTCCGGCGTTTATACTTTTATGTTTCAAGATATTGCCGTGAAACGCCACACAGACTATGTGATCTCAATGTATGTGCGCTGCAAATCAGTTAAATCCGCATGGTATGGCGGAGGTCCCGCGTGGGCAATGCGTGAACCGTTTCCCCAGGATACCGGAGGCAAGTGGGCGCGCGTGTCGGCCCCCTGCAACAGTGGAGATTCGGATACGTGGAAGTTACTAATTGTCTTGCAGGATATTACCGAATCTTTTGACATAGATGCGGTTCAGATGGAGGAAGGAAAAGTGGCAACAGAATTCCGCGGTGTGCCCTGTACAATGACGCTTGAGAACAAAGCCTACGCGGGCATTTACGAGTCGCCGAAAGAAGTAAACGTTTCACTGAAGGTGACCAACTACCAGCGTCATAATCTTTCCGTGACATCATCATGGCAACTGCGCCAACTACCTGACGGCCGGGTCTTGTCACACAATAAGCTATCTTTGAGGGCGCGATCTAACGGGTCAGCGCAGATGACTCTTCCATTCGACAAGGGTGCCGGCTACGGCCTCTATGAATACTTGGTCCACACTTCCGCCGAAGGTTGCGGAATCGAATCCGAGGCAAGAGTCGCAATCATGCGCCCGCCGCCAATGGACCGAGAGATGGACCTCGGCTTCACCATACATGCGGCAGGTGAGGATAATGCTCGGTTATTGCGCCGATTGGGACTGCGTTGGGCTCGTGTGGGCTGGAACTGGAGCGCCTTCTCAACCAGTCGGGACCAGGTGTCCTGGGAACCGCTGGATAAACAGATGGAAATTGCCGAAAAGTATGGCCTCAAGCTATTTCCTATCCTCACATACGTCCCTTCGTGGGCAAAGCTGGAGGACGGCACCTTCGATCCACAGGACCATGCGGATTACGTGGGCCGGGTATTGCGGCGTTACAAGGGAAAACTACCCGCGTTCAATGTCTGGAATGAGCCGGAAGGACCTCCGGCGACCAGCGCGTTAGATCACCCTAAGCTGTGGGAGGCCGACTTGAAAGCGGTCAGGCAAGCGGCGCGCTCCGCGGACCCAAACTGCAAGATCGTAGGTCTCGCCATGGGCGCCAACCCCGGCGATACCGGGGGCTTGTTTGATCTGTACCTGAAACCACCTATTTCATTGGGGCAGTATCTCGATGCCTATGACTGGCATAACTATCCCTACCCGCGCAACCGGCGTCCGGAGTTGACTTCTTCGGTCAGCAGTGTAGACAAACTGCGGGAATCGGTGCCGAAAATCCGCGATTTGGTTGCTGGGAAGGAAGTATGGATTACAGAACATGGATTCAGCATCTGCTCGGAAAAGGTCACGGGAGGTAATGTTACTGAGAAACAGCAGGGCGATTACCTGGTAAGACAGGTGATTCTCGAATTCGCCTACGGCATTGACAAAGTGTTTCTCTATCAACTCGGTCCTGATGGACCCGGCGAGGGTTTCGAGGAACAGCTTGGTATCACCCGCTTTCGGTCGAATGGGCTATCGGCTAAGCTCGCGTATGTGCAAATAGCCAACATGATTCACGAATTGGCTGGGGCTGTCCCGGTGGAAGTGGAGGCGTTCTCTCCGAATATCCGCGTTGCGCGCTTCCGCCGCGGTTCCACCGACGTTGTAGCGGCGTGGACGGTGCAACGAGAAATCGCGAAATTGAACTTCCGGGTTGAAGATGGGTATCAGAGTGATCCGTTCGGGAATCGCATCACCAAGCAAGGATCGATAACCGTCGAGTTAACAGAATCCCCCATATTTTTGGCAGGCAAGAAGATCGAATAGCATGGCTTCTATCGCGAGTTTAGAGGCACGATCACGACAGGACCCCTGGATGTCGAGGTTGAGATTCTATACTGCGGGGTCTGCCACTCGGATCTGCGCCAGGCCCGGAATGAATGGCACAACACGGTTTACCCGCGGGTGCCGGGCCATGAGATCGTCGGCCGTGTTGCACGCGTGGGCCACAGGGTTGCCAAGTTCAAGTCGGGTGATCTGAGCGCGGTGGGGTGCATGGTGGATTCGTGCCGGACCTGTGAGAACTGCCGAGCGGAGATCCTGATCGCGATGGAGCCGAAGGATTGGCCAACATGGGCAAGCTGTGCTTCAAGGATGAGGTGCAAATCGTGGACTTCTACCATGCGATGGAGCACGCGGGCCAGGTGCTGGAGGCCCTCGTAGGGAGAAAGGAAAACCCGGAGTACAAGACCCGCCTGCATGGCTGGGCCAAGCGTTCGATTCCTTTCCCTGCTGTGCCTGGCTGTTTGGGCAGCAGAGCCACGGGCCGCTGCTCAGACACCGCCCGTGCTCGACATTCAGACGTATGCCGGGTTGACCATCACGGGTGCGGTTGGGCACGGTTTACCAAATTCAATACGTCACGGACCTGGTCCAGACGAACAGCGCGAGCGCCTGGCGCTGTCGGTGATGGGGAGCAATCGGAGCTGGTTTAATGGCGATCGCACAGCCGAGGGAGATTTGAATTACGGCACCGACCTCTCCCGGCCCGTGGAGCTGGTGAGTTGGAACGATGCCACGTATGTCATAGGCGGATTATGTTCGCGGGAGAGAGAGCATTCGGTAAAATGCCGTGGATTCTCCCTGGGGGCGATATTATGGCAATAGTCGGTTGTCGAGATTTGGACAAAACCTAAACCGATTGAATGTCTGGACGGACCCAAAACAAGGATTACCAACCATGAAAAAGCGGATTGTAATAGCGGCGTGCCTGCTGGCCACCGTCGCAGCCTACGCACAAGGCGCAATCAACTTCTCAAATCATGTCCCATACATGGGAGTTGACGCGCCTATCTTCGCAATCGATGGCATGACCAAGCTGGCTGGCACAGGCTACCTGGCGGAGTTATATGCGGGGCGAACGACGGACACCCTGGTCCCTATCGGTGATCCTCTCCCCTTCCGCACGGGTGATCTCGCTGGTTATTTGGTCGCCGGCCCACCCGCAAGCCCGACGGATCCATTGCGAATCGTACCCGGAATAACCGGTGGCGTCGTTGCGACAGTGCAAGTTCGGGCGTGGGATGTCTCAACCGGCGCGACCTGGGATGCGGCAACCATTCGCGGTCAGTCTGTCCACTTGACCCTTACTCTGGGATTTGGAGGGCTTCCACCAGTACCCCCCGCGGACTTGCTCGGTCTGCGGAGTTTCAGCCTGCAAGTCGTTCCTGAACCTTCGACGATGGCCCTGGGACTTTTGGGTGCATGCCTTCTCTTGCTCTGGCGCCGCAAATAGGCAGGTTGACGGTTTTATGCTGGTGAATCGCTTGTGTCAGAGAAAGCGACAGCCTCAGCCGGGGTGTTCCCCGCGGCGGCAGGAGTTGCGGGCATTGCTGGAGAACCTCAAGGACGCCGACCACGGCGGCCATCCTGGCGAAACTGGTCCCGGCGAACCACCACCCAGGGACTCAAACCGGAGGGACGTGGGTTAAACTGCAAAGCCTTTCGTTGCCACAGGGATTTGCACCGAGGCGATCCGCAGGTTGGCCGGGCAGGTTACGCCAACGCCGATTGGGGCATTGGAATGGCGTTCGCGGCGGTTTGGGGCATGATTCCAAAGCATAGCAATCTCCTCAGGGGTGAAAATCTGCGATAGCAGAGCCTTTGTCTTTGGCTATCGCTACCGCTTCCATTTCGGGCCAATCGTGCGGCAGGCAGCGCCTGACTTTCGCAATATTCAGGAATTTACGATGGTGCGCGAGAGGGGACTTGAACCCCTACCCTTTTCAGGACCAGATCCTAAGTCTGGCGCGTCTGCCATTCCGCCACTCGCGCAAGAATGCGGTGCAAACCAAACCGTTGTCATCATTATCAGAAATCGACGAACAGGCGCAAGCCACCAATCCATGGCGCCAAGGCCATGAGCACATTGGTCCGCCAGCTTGGTCCTGCCAGCGACAGCGAAGATGGGGGCGTCGACTCCCGAGTAAGGCACATGATTTGAAGGGCGGGAAGCAGCCGGGTGGGTTGCGCGCAAGATTGGAAAAAAAGTATTCGTGTTTTTCCCCGGATCGAGTTTATTTAACCGCCAGGTAAACGAAAGAAAGGATAACGATGAGCATTAATGAAAATAACCTGAATACCCTGGCGCTGCATGCCGGTCAAGTTGCCGATCCAACGACCGGGGCGCGCGCGGTACCTATTTACCAAACGACTTCCTACGTTTTCAGGGATACGGATCATGCGGCGAACCTGTTTGCCTTGAGGGAGTTTGGTAACATTTACACCCGCATCATGAATCCGACCACGGACGTGTTCGAGCAGCGTATGGCGGCCCTCGAAGGCGGCAGCGGGGCATTGGCGGTGTCGTCCGGGCAAGCGGCGGAGACGCTGGCCTTACTGGGCATCACCCGGGTGGGGGACGAGATTGTCGCCGCCAACAATCTTTACGGGGGCACCTATCAATTGTTGCATTACACCTTTCCCAAGCTGGGGCGGACGGCCAGGTTTGTGGACTCGCGCGACCCGGAGGCGTTCCGGCGGTCCATCACCTCCCAGACCCGGGCGCTTTACGCCGAGACCATCGGGAACCCGAAGCTGGACGTGCCGGATTTCGAGGCGTTGGCCGGCATAGCGCATGAAGCCGGCATTCCGCTGGTGGTGGATAACACCATTGGGGCGAGCCTGGTTCGCCCCATCGACTTCGGGTTTGACATCGTGGTGTGTTCGGCGACGAAATACATCGGGGGACACGGGACCTCGATTGGCGGGGTCATTATCGATTCCGGGCGGTTCAAATGGAACAGCGGCAAGTTCCCCGAATTCACCGAACCCGATCCCAGCTATCACGGGCTGGTGTTTTGGGATACGTTCGGCGACTTCCCGGGTTTGGGTAACGTGGCTTTTATCATCAAGGTGCGTGTGCAACTCTTGCGGGACCTGGGGGCGGCGCTCAGTCCATTCAATTCCTTCCTGTTCTTGCAGGGGCTTGAAACCCTGCCGCTGCGCCAGCGACAGCATTCGGCCAACGCGCTCGAGATCGCCGAGTTTCTGAAGAACCATCCGCTGGTTAGCTGGGTGGTTTACCCGGGGTTATCCGATGATCCGAATTACCCGGTTGCCGCCCGCTACCTGAAAAGAGGCTTTGGCGGCATCGTTGGATTCGGGATCAAGGGCGGATTGGACGCGGGCCGGAAATTCATTAACTCGGTCAAGCTGCTTTCGCATTTGGCCAACATTGGCGATGCCAAGAGCCTGGTGATTCACCCGGCGTCGACGACTCACCAACAGTTGACGCCAGAGGAACAGCAGGCGACTGGTGTAACGCCTGATTATATTCGTCTTTCCGTCGGGCTCGAAGGAGTGGACGATATCAAGACGGATATCGAGCAGGCTCTGCGGGCGTCGCAAGGCTGAACGGGAGGCATCGGGAGTGTGCCCTTGTTTGCGCCAGGCCGGGCGGCGTGGACCGGTTTTAATAGGTGGAGAGAACGTGCCGGAGGGAGAGGATCGGCCGTTCAAGCCGCGCCTGTTCCTGGCGTCAACCCCCGCAGCGGCTTTGTTTGATCGATAAAAATGCAAGAATCTCTTGAGAATAAACTGGCGGCGGTCACAGGAATGTTGGAAAGCAGCGACAGCATTCGCCATGCCCGGCCGTTGCGATATCTGGAAACGGTATCGTTTGATGTCCCGTTCAAGCTGGAAAAAGGCGGTGTGATGCCGGGGATCACCGTGGCTTATGAAACCTATGGCCGCCTCAGCGCGGCCAAGGACAATGCCATCCTGGTTTGCCACGCCATCAGCGGCGATTCCCACGTTGCGCGGCACAACGACGATGACGATCCCGGTTGGTGGGACATCATGGTGGGACCGGGCAAGCCGATTGACACGAACCGTTACTTCGTTGTTTGCCCCAATGTGTTCGGGGGATGCCGCGGCACCACGGGGCCGGGCAGTGTGCAGCCGGCGACCGGCAAGCCTTACGGCAATGCCTTCCCCACCGTCACGATTGGCGACATGGTAGAGGTGCAGAGGATGCTTTTGGACCACCTGGGTATCCCGCAACTGCTGGCGGTCACGGGCGGATCATTGGGCGGGCACCAGGCGCTGGCGTGGGCGGTGCAATGCCCCGAGCGTGTGCGCGGTGCGGCGCTGCTGGCCACGTCGGCCCGGCTCACCAGCCAGGCGCTGGCGTTTGACGTGGTGGGGCGCAATGCCATCCGGCGCGACCCGTATTATCATGGCGGCCAATATTATGACCGAAACCGCGGACCCGAAGTCGGCCTGGCCATCGCCCGCATGATCGGGCACATTACTTACCTCTCGCCTGAGGCAATGACGCGCAAGTTTGATCCGGACCGTCTCCGTCCGCGCGAGGTGGCCACCAAATTCGAGAAGACATTTTCGGTCGGCAGTTACCTGGGCCATCAAGGAACAAAGTTTGTCGAGCGGTTCGATGCCAACAGCTATATCACCCTGTCGATGGCGCTGGATTTATTCGACCTTGGCGGCACACCCGCTGAACTTGCCGCCGCGCTGAGCCCGGCTCGTTGCCGATGGTTGATCCTAAGCTTCAGCAGCGACTGGTTATTCCCGCCCGAGCAATCGCGCGACCTGGTGGACGCCCTGGTCCACAATCGGTCTCCAGTCAGCTACTGCACCATAAAGAGTGCCTGCGGACACGACGCTTTTCTGCTTTCAGACGACTTTGCCAGCTATGGTGAGATGCTGCGGGCCTTCCTCAACAACCTCGAATGCCTTGGTCCGGACGACCAAAGACTGCTCCGGGAAGATTCATCGGATCCCGGCCCCACCAGCATCTTCCCCGCAATAGGCCTCAAA
>JAMCZD010000465.1:7618-9140 GCA_023473405.1 Candidatus Omnitrophota bacterium | reverse complement strand
TCGAGACCTCGAGCCGGACAATGGTTTTATCCGGCGCCGGCATCACGAGATGGAAGATACCATCGTGTCCCCGTCCACTCGCGATCCTGGTGGCGTCCTTGTCGATGATCACCACGGCGGCCTGCCATGGTCTGCCTGCGGAGTAAGCCGGCGCGGTTTGATCGGGGGCAGGCGGTTCCTGCAAGGTCAGCACCACCGATTGGAACCGCGGTCCGGCGGCCAGCGGGTCCGGCAATGGTGTCACCTCGATGTCCGCTGTGTGACGTCCGGCCGGAATGGTAACGGTGCCCGGCAGCGGGGCGTAATCAACCCCATTCGAAGCCGTGCCGCTGATCGAGTAATAAACCACCAGGTCCGTGTTGGTCGCGTCGTTGCGGCGCACCACGAACGTGGCGGAATTGGTGGCGTTTGACCTGCCGCCAATCATCGCGATGGGATCACGGGCAACGATGGTGACGATGGGGAGGGTGGTATCGGTAACCGCGATCTGGACGGGTTCCGAAGCGGCGGTAGCGCCCCGGTCGTCGGTGGCCACGGCCGTGAGGGTGTAAACACCGGCGGACACATTGGTCCACTCGAACGAGAACAGATCGTAGCGGCGATCAGCCGTCGAACCGCTGGTTACCACTCCCAGGCTGTTGGTCCCGGCAAAGAACTCAACCTGCACCACGGTGCCGTCAATGTCCCTGGCTTGGGCCAATAGAGTAATATCGGCCGGGGCAACAAAGCCGGCTCGGCTTTGCGGAACCACCAGGCGCACGACCGGCAGTTGATTGGTCGGCGGGGTTGTGCTTTCGGCTATGTTCACCACCGCATTGCTCGGCCAACCTACGGTATAAAGCATCCGGTGCGCCGGGCGAAAGCTGAGCGCGGGACGCAATTGCAGCACCACGGTCTCGTTCGTGCGTTGGTTGCGGTCCACATCGAGGATTGGTGTCACGGTAATGTCCGCAGTCAACGATCCCTCCGGGATGGTCACCACGCCGGGGAGCATTTCGTAATCCCTGCCGTTGCGGGCGCTTCCACCCAGCGAGTAGTAAACCGCCAGATCGTCGTTCGTGTTCCCTGACCGGGTGACTTGGAAGGTCCCGGTGTCCGGTCCGTCTTCAGCCGCATCCGGATCGGTGGCCGCGACGGTGACTACTGGAACCGCATTCGAGTTTTCCATGATGGTAACCACGGCATTGCTGGGATTTCCAAGCACGTAACCACCCGGATGAGCCATGAACATGTCGTGTAATGAACGCAATTGGAACACAACGGTTTCACTGATTCGAGGCGGGAAGTCCAGATCGGGAATCGGCATTACCGTGACGTCCACCGAGGCGGTGCCTTCCGGGATCGTTACCTGCCCCGGCAAACGCTCGTAGTCCACACCGTTCCTGGCAGACCCGCCCAGCGAGTAAAAGATCACCAGCGAACCGGCGGTGTCCCCGGTGCGGGTCACGGTGAACGTGCCCGGATCGGGCCCCAGTTCGGAGGCGCTGACCGGTTGGCGCCGCTCGATCACCTCGTGCAGCAC
>JAMCZD010000465.1:0-7608 GCA_023473405.1 Candidatus Omnitrophota bacterium | reverse complement strand
TCGGGGGGATCGGGATCGCTGGCGACGACGGTGACCACCGGCAGTTGTGCCGGCTCGACCACGTGGATGGTGACCGGGTCAGACCCGGTGGTTTCGCCCAGGTCATCGGTTGCCTTGGCGGTCAATACATATTCACCCGCCGGCACATTCGTCCAAACGAAAATATAGTGGTCGCCGCCGAGAATATTCCAGGCGGGCGCGAATCCGGGTTCGGCTTGCGTGTCCTCATCATCCCAGGCCATCAACCGGCCCACACCAAGGCTCGTGTCACCGGCGAAGAACTCGACGTTCGTCACCGTGCCGTCCGGGTCTTTGGCTTGAGCCACCAGGACGATCCTGGCCGGGGCGGTGTAGCCGGCGCCGTCTTCCGGATGAACCATGCGCACGACAGGCGGGACGTTGGTGGCGGGCGGGACGCTCTCTTCGATGGTCACCACGGCATTGCTCGGCCAACCTATGGTGTATAGCTCCGGCAGGGTCGCGTCGATTTCCACCGCGGGATGCAACTGCAGGAGGACGGTGTCATTGGTGTGGAGTTGCTGGTCGGCATCCAGCTTCGGCGTTACCGTGATGTCCGCCGTCGTCGTGCCCGCCGGGATGCTCACATAACCCGGGAGCATCTCATAATCCACGCTATTGGTTGCCGTGCCACCCAGCAAATAGTATACGGTCAGCTCGTCGTTCGTGCTGCCGGTTCGTGTCACTTGGAAGGTCCCCGTATCCTGGCCGACCTCCGATGCGCTCGGGTCGGTGGCCATGACGGTAACCACCGGGAGTTCGTTGGTCGGGGCCAGGTAAACCGCGCCGTTCGCCGGGCTGGGCAGGCTTGTGCTCAGGGCCGCCGGGTCCGCATCCGAGATCGCGGCGGGCGCCGATGCGGTGCCGGCTCCCAAATAATCCATCATCGCCGCGGCCGAAGCGGTTTGCGCGGCCAGCAGCAGGGCCAACCCGGACGCCATGGCAAAAAAACTTGTTTTCATAATGACTTGCTAATGCTAATACTCTATTCTCTTATGTTTTCGGTCCGTCTGATCTGGTTAAGAGTTCTAATCGACTAACATGTAACGGCTTAGGCGTGGAGCATCAGGCATGCCAGCAGACTGATGAACACTCTTGAGTCCCGACGGATGGGAAGCGGTAAATAATTGAACCCACCGGATTTTTGGCCCGGTTTCGCGGTTTTCCGCCAACCAAGACAAGGCATAATGGAGGCTCGGATCAGTTTGCCCCCGGCCTGATTTCCCGGGTTTCGAGGCATCCGCGCGCGCCTTGTCCGCTGGCCGGGCTGAACCACTGGGGTGACTTCCCCAACGCACCCGCCGTCGCTTGGGTGAATATACCCAAACGGCTGGAGGCCAAAGAGTTCAGGGCGTGTGTTGGCAAGATGCCCTAGGAAAGGCGATCGAACTGACGTTCGATTCTACATGGACTTCTCATCTTAGGAGACGATGCGCCGCTCGCCGAAGTTACACCCCCAGCACTGCGAATCGCACCGGCAGAGCGAAGCGGCGACGGCGTTTCTCCCGCCGCCCAAAACGACGTCGAGTTTTGCTTGCTAGCGCACCCCAAAAACGCCCCCGCCTGGAATTATTGGCGCCGCCCCCGATTGGCTGCACTAACCCAGATTTTCCCAAAGGATCGACACCCGCCTGAGCGCGTACCCAACCTCGCGCGTGTAATCGCCGTAACAGGTCATCCAGTGGAACCCAGGCATGTTCTCGGCCAGGCGGATATCGGGGCACTTGTAGCTCACCTCGATCTGCGACCGGCATATCGGCAGGAACGGCGCTTCGACAATTTCTCCAAGAAAACCTGTCCAGTGCTCGGACTTGAAGTCGGGAATCAGGTTGGTGACACGTTGCCCCTTGCGCATCTCCACCTTGGGCGCAGCGCCATAGTCCGACTCAAAATGAGTCAGAATCCGAACCGGGTCGAGGCTCTGCCCGTCCAATCGACGCGGGGCCGTGCAGTGTGCCAGCGTGATGATCCCCTGGTGCGGGTAGGTGGGATCGTTGAGGAACACTGGCCGGCCGGATATATTCGCCAGCAGAAGGCCGGACGGGATGACCACGAAATCCGATTCGCAGAACGCCATGTAACCCGCGTCGTTGAGCAACGACAGGGTCAGGCAGGCCGTTGTCTGCGCCATCGGCATGATGGTGCCCATGCATTCGTTGATGGTCATCGCCCGCGCTTCCGCCTTCGACAGCAGAACACGGAATATCTGTTCGAGCAGAAAACAGTTCTCGACGTATCTTCTCTCCGTCTCGAGCTTCAACCCGGCGTCCTTCAGATATTCGCCGGCCCGTTGCCGGGCCAAACTTACCGCCGTGTCGTCGGCGCGAGCCTGCTTGATCAAATTGCCCAGTTCGGCATAGGTAACGGTCTGGATGTCGAGTTTCCATTTCTCCCGGGCCAGGTCCGGCGCCTTGGGCGTCTCCCATCCGGCTGGACCACCGATGGCCAGAATCCGGCTGCCCCGGGTGTTCTTCAAACCGGCTAATGCACGCAACCGCCAAAGCACGTCTTCCTGGCTGTCCACCACGACGTCGTCAGCCGCGACTTTGACCGCCGGTTTGTCCGTGCTCTGTCGCAGGTACCGGGCGCTGATCCCCTCATACCAATAATAGAGCGGGCCTGACCGGTGGCGTACAAATATGATCACGTCCTTGCCCCGCTCGCAGATCACGTTCAGGTGCCCGGTCAAATCGCCTCCGCCATCGCCCGCGGCATACACCAATAACAGGTCCGCTCCCGTCAAACCCTCGACCCCGTCTAATTCACCCACACGGCGGATCGTTGCCAGCGGCAGGAATTGCACCGGGAAATCCGCGTCCCTTTCCAATTTGTTCAGTTCTCCTTTGATCCGGTTCTCTTCCTCCTGAACATCCGCGGTGGTCTGGATGCCACCCCAGGCGCGCCAACTGGTTTGAGGCCGACGTTGCGGGAGCGGGTAAGTGAAAATCGGCTGGACAACCAGCGGCTTGCGGGACGCCGGTGTTGGCAGCCCGGATTCCGTGCCGGCCAACGTCTTCCACGCCAGACCTCCCAGCGCCACCCCACCCAGAACAAGACCGCTTGCTTTGAAGAATTCACGCCGCGGAATTCCAGAGCTGTCGGTTGCCTGCCCGCCGCCGCAGGGACAACAATGAGCGTGCATATGTCGCGGTTCAGATTCGTTGCGCATAGTCATAAGCTTTCCTATTCTCGAAGTATTCGTTCGGGTCCATGTTCTCTTTGATCCCAGGCGTTTCGTCCGCTTCGGCGCCTTGAAACGAGAGACATCGTCAGGTCCTCGATTGATCGCACAAGTTCGCCTATTGGATGCACTGCCTTCATGACCGAGCGAAGCGTTGGCGCTAGGCCATTCGAAGTCAAGATTCATCCTTCATGTCTTCAAGTTGCGGACGCCGGTGTGGGCCGGTCCCAACTCTCCGGTTGCAATTCTTACCCGATTGAATCATAGATCATCGCATGTTAGCCAAGGTTTGTTCGGCGGCGGTCAACGGGATCGAAGCCTATCCAGTGGAGGTTGAAGTCAATGCCGGTTGGGGGGACACCACCGTTGTCATCGTGGGTTTGCCGGATGCGGCAGTGAAAGAATCGCGCGACCGTGTTAACACGGCCCTTACCAATTCCGGTTACCGCTTCCCGATGGGACGAACCACCATCAACCTTGCCCCTGCCGACGTGAAAAAGGAGGGACCCAGCTTCGACCTGCCTATTGCGGTAGGCATCTTGGCAGCCAGCGAACAACTCGAAGCGCTCCAGCTCGAAGACTATGTCCTGGTAGGTGAACTCGCCCTGACCGGCGCTGTTCGCCCCGTCAAAGGTGTCCTGCCCATAGCCCTCCAGGCACGCGCCGAAAACAAAACTGGCCTGCTCGTTCCCACCGAAAATGCCGCCGAGGCGGCGGTCGTGGATGGCTTGCGCGTCTACCCAATCCAGAACTTGCGCGAAGCCGCTTCCTTTCTGGAAGGCGAGGTCCAACTCCAGCCGACCTGGGTCGATGTCACCCAGGTATTTGCCCAACTGCCCGAAGACGAACTGGATTTCAGCGAGGTCAAAGGCCAGGAATCAGTCAAACGCGCCCTCGAGATCGCCGCCGCCGGTGGCCATAATGTCCTGCTCATCGGCCCTCCCGGCACGGGCAAATCGATGCTGGCCAAGCGGCTGCCAACCATCCTGCCTCCTCTGACCCTTGCCGAAGCCCTCGAAACTACCAAGGTCCATAGCATCGTCGGGTTGCTCGAACCGGGCCAGGCCTTGGTCACCTTGCGTCCATTCCGCGCTCCCCATCACACCGTCAGTGACGCCGGCCTGCTCGGCGGAAATATCAATCCCACCCCCGGCGAAATCTCACTCGCCCATAACGGAGTCCTTTTCCTGGACGAATTGCCCGAGTTCAAACGCAACGTCCTCGAGACCCTCCGCCAACCCCTCGAAGAAGGCCGCGTCACCATCTCCCGCGCCGCTGGCACCATGACCTTCCCCTCACAATTTATGATGGTGGCGGCGATGAACCCGACTCCGGACGGGAAAATGCCCCGCGAATCCCGCAGCTCGCCCCGCGAAATCCAGAACTACCTCGGGCGCATCTCCGGCCCGCTGCTCGATCGCATCGACCTGCACGTCGAAGTCCCCGCCGTCCCGTTCCAGGAAATCACCAGCGACCTCACCGGCGAGACCTCGGCCCAAATTCGCGAGCGGGTCATCGCCGCCCGGCGCCGCCAGCACGAACGCTTCGCCAGCAAACCGCGGATCACCTGCAACGCCCGGATGGGCAGCCGCGAACTCAAGGCCCATTGCGCTCTTACCTCGAATACCATGGACATGCTCAAGGCCGCCATGAGCGATATGCGCCTGAGTGCCCGCGCCTACGACCGCGTCCTGAAGGTCGCCCGCACCATCGCCGACCTGGCCGGGTCCGAGCGCATCCTGACCGACCACGTCATGGAGGCTGTCCAGTTACGGTCGCTTGACCGCCAGTTGTGGGTGTAGGTTGGGAGTAGCATCGAGCGTCAGTTTGTTAATTCTTTGCGTAATCTGTATGGCACCACTGCACCGCCGCCCTTCTTGAGAATTTGCGCTACACGGCGGTACATTTCTGCCCATATTGCTAAGCGACTAGAGCCATGTCCTGTTCTACTATTTTCTGTTTTATGCGAACCACGTGTCACCAGAGTTCAAAAACACCACGCTCCGTGCGCTACGGACATCTTAGGCTCCATTAGAATGTAGCAATGCGAAGATTATCAGATTCACTCTGTGGAATTATTTGCTAATTGTAAGACGCAGGTATATAAATAAGCCATTACAGGCTTGATGAGTTTTATTCTTACAAATAGGGACATTGATCAAAAGTTCAGAAAAGGAATGTATGAAAACGGAAATCTCGCACGATAAGCCAACTATCTCGAATCCGTGCGCTGATAATTTAATGACCTCCTCCACCGCGAGAATGCTGCAACTATGGCTGTTATTGTTCCTGCTGTCCCTTTCTGCGCCAGCACAAGACCAATTCAGTTATTTAACCAATAACGGAACGATCACCATCACCGAATATAGCGGTCCTGGCGGTGCCGTGAGCATTCCGAGCGCGATCGATGGCATGCCAGTTGCCGGTATCGGCGATAACGCCTTCTATTACAACACAAAGCTAATCAGTCTCACAATCCCCAGCAGTGTCACCAATATCGGTGAGAGCGTCTTTTACTTCTGCACGAACCTGACCAGCGTCGTGATCCCAGACAGCGTCACCAGCATAGGACCGTTCGCGTTTTTTTCCTGCACCGGATTGACCAACGTAATCCTTTCCACCAACCTCAGCAGAATCCCGGATTGGGGCTTCTATAATTGCAGCAGTTTGACCAATGTTATAATCCCCAGCAAGGTGAGCTACATGGGTCGATGGTCCTTCGATTATTGTTCCAGCCTTGCTGGAATATATTTCGAAGGTGGCCCACCCACTTACACCACCGATGTGCTGTATGCGGCCAACGATGTTATTGCCTATTACTTACCAGGAACCGGGTTGTGGGATTTCGGCTTTAGCTATCGGCCGACGGCAGTTTGGAGGCCGCGGGTTCTAACGGATGATAGAATCTTCGGAGTGCGGTCGAATGTTTTTGGATTCACCATCGCATGGGCAAACGGCCAGGAGTTCGTGGTGGAAGCGTGCACCAACCTGATCAATCCAATTTGGTTGACAGTTGGAGCCAACGTCACAACTACCAATTCACCATATTTTGGCGATCGCCAGTGGACTAATTACCCCGCCCGATTTTACCGCCTCCGCTCGCCATAAAGCTTGCGGGCCCGAACGGTGATGCTCACGGCTTCATGGCTCGACTGCATTTTGCGGCTATTAATATCAGACCAAAAACGAATAAGACGACCGTGTTGGATTCCGGAACTTCTAGAAGCAGTCGGAAAGACTTCATGCCAAGCAAAGCGGCTGGAAGTGTAGGAGGCGCACCTGCTCCTCCAGACTGTTGTTGAAATACGGCGGAATAACCATAACCGCCTATATCTCGAGCTTTCGCCGCTTCAAACGTTGGTCCAAGCCGCGCATCCCAGGCAGTAACCTGAAGCCAACCGAAATCTCCAGCCGCTACGGGAGCAAATACTTGGCCAGGATCCCTGAAATAACCTGCCATTGCACCCGTTAGAAAAGGGGCCGTATCCACGAGGGTCAGAGAATCCATGTTAGGCCCTGCATACAAGGCAGCCAAATAATTCGGCCCTGAAAGCCGTTCCCCGTCCGAAGCAAACACGGGTGAATCAAGCCCTAAAGATGGCACGTAATTGCTAAAGTAGTACGTCCCCTGTCCATAGCTCACATATGGACATTGGATTAATAAGCATAGTATGACAATAAAAAAATAATTGATCATATGGGTGCGCTATAGGAAATTGACTAACGCGGCCAAGTCAAGCGAACGAATCTGACATTGGCCTGGTTTCGTTGAATGTAAGTTGCCACTGTGAAATCTCGATTATCGCCCCATGTGAAGTACACGTATTGATTATCAGAATACGCTATATCATAGTCTCCCATGTAGCCCGCATAGGCACCATAAAAAGTTGGGCAGGTTTGTCCGTCACGTCGCACGGCTGGCGGATAGCATGGATCAAATTCACCTTGATTATGATTAACCAATCCAGTAAATACCGGAGGAAACTGAAGAGTGCTGATAGGGAAATTCGTTGAGAAATTGCTGGCACTGGTAATCGGAAGCCCCGCAATAACGCCGTAAACCTTTATACAGGAATTGCTGGTGGTGTCGTTCCGACGGTCATACCATGCAATGAAGAGCTTGGAGCCGTCAGGCTTAACAGTTATCGCTGGCTGCCATTGGTCGGTGGTAGTGCCGTCCGAATTAACCTGCATAGGCGAAGGCGACCAATTGTCGCCGCCGTCGGATGATTGAATGAAATATATATTTGCATGGTCAGAACTGACTCCCGGTGGCTTGTCATGATAAACCAAATATAGGTTGTTATTAACGGGATTTACAGCGACGTTCGGCATGATTACTCCCCAAATCCTATCTTCGTCCAAGGAGGACGCGGAGCGTTTAATAAGAACTCTTTGAGCCCCCGTTT
>JAMCZD010000173.1 GCA_023473405.1 Candidatus Omnitrophota bacterium | reverse complement strand
TCGTGCTCCGTGGTCCGAAACATGGGGTCCACCTCACCAAACCCTAAAACAATGCTAGGAAAATATTCCCGCAAAAGTAACCACTTTAAAATGGCAGATGATTTGAAATAGGATAGGCTCATGACAATGCGTTAGTTATGTACAGGACAGACAGTTGATTAGGAGTGACACGAAAAGGGCTTGTACCTCAAAATTCATTCGTGTTTGCGGATTATTGTCAATTAACAAGAGAATACACTGTTAGATGTTTTCGAAGAAGCTTCATAATTATTTAAGGGGTATTTACATCGATTATGCAATCGTGAATCTCGCCGATATACATTAGACAGAAGTCCAACTCTAGACCGCCACATTGGGCGTAGGATTCATTACTGCTTGCGAGTTCACCCACGCATTGGAATACATGAACGCCTCCCAAGAGAAACCTAGGTTGGACGTGGGCGGCCAAGTCGTTGTTCACAATAATTGTTTTCAAAAGTCCCTTGAATTGCATGATGTCATGATTGCTCTTGAACTGATAATAATGTCATTGTTTAGCATGCCCTGCTGCCACAAAATCCTCCACAGGCCAAAACCCAGAATCGCGTAAAATGCGAACGCAGAGAGGTAGGGTGAAAAGCCAAAAAGCATGCCTAAATTCGGCGAAAGCTCAATATTTAAAATATCCGGAATGTGCAACTCAGTCAATGGATTATAATTCATAGTATTGGGCGCAGCGTCGGTCAGCGTCGCCATCGTGGTGATGGCGATCGAATAAGCGGCCAGGATTAAGCCGAGCTTGGGCCACCGTCGCACTCCCAGCGCACACGGTAGGGCCAAAAGCGGCAACATCGGCGCAAGCAACCGCGGTCCCAGCACAAACCCCGCCTGCCAATCCCAGACCCGCCCCGAGATGACGATCACTTGCAGCAATGGAACAAAGTAGGTAAGCACGAACAGGCGCGTCGACGTTACGGCCACTGCCCAATATCCAAAACCAGCCATTACCAAGAAGGGGCTCCAGAAAAGCAATCCACGGGCCGGTGAAAAGAGCAGGTTCCAGGCGGTTTGCGCGTCGGGCCATTGAATGGCATAGAGGCCCTGCCGCATCTGGGGAAAACTGGCCTGGAGGCTGTATGGCAGAATGAACGGATTACCAAAACAAGCCAGGCTATACGCCGGAACCAGAAGGAGCGGGATCGCCCCCAACAGGGTAAATGTGAAACCGCGGCGCCAATCCTCCGCTGCGAGCCACAGAAACAGGCCCACGATAACCAGGCCAGAGCTGAATTCGCTGGCCAAGGCCAAACCGCCGGCAAAACCGGCTAAGACATCGCGGCGAGTACACTGTCCGTGCCCTAAGTTACGGGTCTGATGCATTGGCTGGTCTAAATGATCGATCGGCGGTCGATTGGCGATCCCCGGTTCCGAGCTGGCTAGCAACTCCACCTCAGTGGCCTTCACCGCTCCCCATCCTACCCTCTGCACACTAGCCACCTCGCCCTTGCCACATAACTCTTCGCTCTTCCCCCTTTGCCCTTCGCCGCTTCCAGTTTGCTCTTCACCATTCTCTCTTTGCTCATCGCCCTTGCCGCCACGGTCTTCGCCCTCCCCACTTTGCCCCCCGCGCTTCCCCCTCTGCTCTTGGCCCTTGCCCCTTTGCCCTTCCCCCAGCCCTATCGCCCACATGCAAATGCAAATCAGCCCGATCACCAGGGCATGGGAGAACATCATGGTGGAATAGGGGAGCGGCGCCGCGCCCAAAAAGAGGGCCAACACCGTGATCAGGGCCGCGCGTGCGGACGTCCAACGGCACAGCCAGGCATACAGGGCCACTCCGCCGATGGCGGTGACCAGGGCCAGTGAACCGGCACAGCTCAGCCAACTGGAAATCAGCCAACCCTTCGGCGAATCAAGGGGTATGTTAGCCCAATTCAGGATTTGAGCCGAAACCGCAAAGGCCGGCAGGGCCACCGCCACAGTCCCCGGCGCTTTGTCGCTGTAGTAGTGTCCCTGAAAAAAGGCCTTGTCCGGCGTGTTGGTATGGTAGGCGTCAATGGAAAAGGACTGGTGTTCCCAGAGGGCATGCAAAAGGTCCAGGCGCGATACCGGTGTGGCGCTGTCAAACTTCTTTTGGTGCGCGAACACCAGGCAGAAAAATAATAGCGCGCCGAGAATCCAAAATGTGCGCCGCTGAGGAACCTCACGCATACCCGTCCTCCGGGAAATCATAATTGGGGAGAGCCATAATCGCTTCATCTTTACCTCGAGCCTGGATCATGGACAAGCCTCTTTAGTCATTGCATTAACGGGCACCTCGATCGGTCCGTGCTTGGATCGGTTCAAGAAGAATCTCGCCAGGAGCCTGTCCAAAACATCGAGTCGTTCCTCGTTCACGAACTGGTTATTGCCAATGTAAAACGCATTGGTGTGAAGAAAATCGGCATTCGGAAAGGCTCCCTGCCGGTTATAGGAGCGCAAAAACGGCTGACGCAAAAGGTTGCCGCTAATCAGGGGCCGCGTCTCGATTCCCGACGCGCTTAGCCACCGTTCACACTCCTCCTTGGCTTCACGGTCGCGGAAGAGGAACGGCAGGCAGAACGAAGACATCCCCGATCGTTCCACGGTGATGAGCTGGTCTGGATAGGTTTTGCAGATCGCCAGGAACCGGGCGTAGTTCCGGTTCCGCCGGGCAATGAGTCGGTTCAGCCGATCAAGCTGGATCAGCCCCATCAAGGCGCCCAATTCCGTATTGCGGACGTTGTAACCATCGGTCAGGAAAAGAAATTTGAAGTCGAGATCGGGCTCAGCGGTGCGTATCGCACGGTGGTATTGCGGAGGCAACTCCCGCGCCAGGCCGTGGGAACGCTTCAAAAGGCACAGCTTGTATAAGTCTTCGTTGTCCATGCAGATCATTCCTCCCTCGATCGTGGTCAGGTGATGGCCCCAGTAGAAGCTGAACGTGCCGCCAATGCCGAGGTTGCCGACTTTGCTCCCGTCACATTGCGCCCCGAGTGACTCGCAGCAATCTTCCAGGATGTCGATGCTCCGGCCCTGGACAATATCTTTGAGCCGCGGAATCTCCGCCGGAAATCCCAACAAGTGAGCGACAAACACCGCGCGGGTCCGAGGCGTAATATGTTTGGCCAACCGGTCGTAATCGAAGGACAGATCGTTCAGGTTGATGTCGGCGAATACGGGCTTCAATCCCAACTGGAGCACCGGTGTTATGGTGGTCGGCCACGTCACTGCCGGCACAATGATTTCGTCGCCGTCCCGCCAACCGCGCAATTCCTTTAACGCACTCACCAGGACGAGGTTTGCCGAGCTCCCGGAATTGACAAATACCGAACGCTTGCAGCCCTGCCAGCCGGAGAACGCCACCTCGAACTGCCGGACTTTTTCGTGCTGAGTGAGGCGCGCATTGGACCGAAGGAAACGGGCCAGAATGTCCAAGTCAGCCTCAGAAAAGACCTGCTCCTGCAACTTCCAAGAGACATAGGCGCTGTCTATGCTTTGGCTGAGAAACGTCTCAACTGACGGCGTTGGCCTAATGGTCTGGGTGCTACCCGGAGACAGCCTGGCGGCCGTATCAAGCTCCATGACCGTCGCCTTTTCGCTCGTGTTCGTTTTCATATTTCACCAACTGGTCCGGTAGGGCGCGCGCTGCCGCGCCGCCGTAACTTTTTCCGCGCCTGCATTGCCTGAAACGCAGTGGAATGCGTCTTTCATTTCGTGGGATGCGCCGCAGCGCCTCCCTACCTTCCGAACAGACTTCATTCAATACGACGAGATAAGCCGTCCGAGTTTCTTTTCCTCCGCAGCCAGTTCCAGATCCGCTTCAACCATGATCTCGACCAATCGTTGGAATGTAGTACGCGGATGCCAGCCAAGCGTGGCCGCCGCCTTCGAAGCGTCCCCGCACAAGGCATGAGCCTCGGATGGCCGAACCAAGGTGGGATCGGTAACGACATAGTCTCGATAGTCGAGCCCAACCGCACCAAAGGCCATCTCGCAAAGCTCGCCCACCGAGTGCATTTCACCTGTGCCAATAACATAGTCATCGGGCTCGACCTGTTGCAGCATCAACCACATCGCCTCGACGTATTCCGGGGCGTAACCCCAGTCCCGCCTCGCCTCGAGGTTGCCCAGGGCCAACGTTCGTTGCAGCCCCACCTTGATCCTGCCGACCGCGCGGGTCACCTTGCGCGTAACGAAGGCCTCGCCCCGCAACGGCGATTCGTGATTGAACAGAATCCCATTGCTCGCATGGAGACCATAGGCCTCCCGATAATTCACGGTCTGGTTGAACGTGAAGACCTTCGAGCAGGCATAGGGGCTCCGGGGGTGGAAAGGAGACCGTTCATTCTGCGGCGGCGGCGTAATGCCAAACATCTCGCTGCTCGCCGCATTATAAAAGCGGCAACGGTGATTCAATCGGCGCGCCGCTTCGAGCAAACTGATCGTCCCGCTCACATTATCGACCACCGTGGCCAATGGATTCTCGAACGAGACCTGCACATGACTCTGTGAGGCCAGGTGATAGATTTCCTCCGGTTGAATCCGCTCGACCAATTCCATCAGCGACACCCCGTCATGGAGATCGCCATAATGCATAAATACCTGCTCCTGGGGGCAAACACGGCCGGCATAGACATCGTCGATCCGGGCGGTTGAGAGCGTCGATGTCCGCCGCCTGATACCATGCACCTCGTATCCTTTCTCGAGAAGGAACCGCAACAGGTAAGCTCCATCCTGTCCGGTAACACCGGTGATTAATGCCTTTTTAACACTCACTTTCACGAGCATCCTTTCACGTTTTGTCTGGCTTCCGGCAGCGGTCCGTGAGTGCTTTTGTCGCAAGCAGTAAATTTCATTCGGGCAAGGTCTCGCTTCAAACGGATCATGCCTCGAATCTGACCTAACGCGGCCTGGGCGATCTTCACTCGGCTGTCGCGGTTTTCCACCCAACGCACCGGCAAATCGAAAATTCGGTAGCCCAGTTTCTCCGCCAAAACCAGGAGTTCGGTGTCGAAAAACCAACCAGGGTCCTTGACCAGAGGCAACAGCCTGCTGGCCGCCTCACGGCTGATGGCCTTGAAGCCGCATTGGGCATCGGAAAATCGATTATGGAATGTCAGCTTCACCATTCCATTGTAAACACGGGAGATAAGCTCGCGCTTGAAACTGCGACAAGTCGTCGATTTGGGAGCCAAACGGGAACCGATGGCCAGGTCGTATTCTCCTGCCGTTACCGCACCGATTAACGCTGGAAAGGCAGCCAAATCGGTCGAGATATCCACATCCATATACGCCAGAATATCCGCCTCGCTCTCGAGCCAGGCCGTTTTCAAGGCACGCCCGCGCCCCTTTTCGGCTAGCCCGACGACTCGCACATTCGATAACTTTTGCTGCCATTGTTCCGCCAACGCCAAGGTCCGGTCTGTCGATCCATTGTCGGCTATGACGATACCCGGACGCCAAGACTCCGTTTTCGAGAAAAACCAATCGAGTGTGCGCATCCCGTTGCTAAGACGGGCCTCTTCATTATATACAGGAATAACCAGATCGATTTTCATGTTTGGCCTCCTGTTAGGACACTCCGATATGAGGACCTTTGTGCTCGACTTTTCAGCAGCGATTTCCCCATCTCTCTTCTTCCTCCCAACCCAACAAAGCACTCGAATACTCTCCGAGCCAGAAGCGGTGGCAGTACTCCCGCTGCAACCGAGGTAAGGTTATAGGCGTAAGCCAACCCGGGCATCCTATAGCCGAATTTCCGGGCGGCACGCCGCCTAACCTTACCGCCAAGCCAGGCTACCTTGGCCAAACGCCGGCTCGAGGTGCTGTCAGGCCACACCCGGTAACGGACCAGGGCCTCGGGTATGTTTCGCAGAGACCATTGCCGGCCCAGGCGAAACCAAAGCTCGAGGTCTTCGACCATATAAAATGACGGGTCATAGCCGCCAATCTCGGCCAGCGCCGCCATCCGGATCAAGACCGAGCTGTTGCAGAATGGGTTGCGATACCAAATCGCCTTCAAGCAGTCTACATGGAGTCGCGGAAATTGCTTCAGGCGTACGGGGCGGCCGAATTCGTTCACCAGGAGCGCATCGGTTCCGCATACGCCGACCGAGCTATTATCTGCCTGGGAATAGAATTCGATCTGGCGCTGCAAACGTTCCGGCAGCCAGACATCGTCACTTTCGATACGCGCCACATAATCACCCTGCGCACGGGCTAGACCAAGGTTAAGCGCTTCTGGATAGGAGAGCCGTTGTGGGATTAGTACCGGTTGAATCCGCGCATCCGTCGCCGCCCATTTCTTGATAATCGCCGGAGAATCATCCCGGGACCCGGTATCCACGGCTATTAACACCCAATCGGTAAACGATTGTCCCACGACACTTGTGATTGCCTCATCAATGAACCGGGCGCCATTCCAATTGGCCAGGAGAACAGCAACTACTGGCCTTCGGGTCATAGATTGCTCCTTTCAGCGCATACCCGGTCTCCGGCCTCGACCTGGTTTTTCACGATTCCCCCTATGGCCAACAACATCACCAGGGCCAACGCCCAGCGGGGAACAGGCTCTTCGTTAAACAGATAAGGCAGGTAGGAGAATGCCGAGCAGAATTGAACCATGACCGCAATTATCCAACCGCCCGGCACGTAGAATGCGTAAACCACCGACAACACATCGGCGGCAAAGAAGTAACGTTCGTGCATGCCCGGCAGCACGAATGGAACCATTGTCACGGATAAAAGGGCCATCGAGACCACCCAGCGCCGTTCATCCTGACCGGGCCTAGGCCCATCCATCATCCAGAGTGCCAGAAACACCGTGGCTATCAAGGCCAGGATGATCCCAGCCGGCTCAAACACGCCCGGATGGTTTTCAAAGACCCATTGATACCAATTGGTCGCTCCAAAGGTCATTTTCCCCTGGATATTGTGCACCCGCCCCCAATGCAGCAGCACATCCAGGACCGGACGCCCCGCTAGCATCGCCGGGATGTCGCTGGCAGCGTAAACGGCGGGCGCAATCCAAAGGATTCGCCACGGCAGCCGCCGGCTAAGGAGCAATCCAGCTAGCAACGGGCACCAAAAGATGGCTTGGGGCTTGAGCGATATGGCCACGCCAAAGGCTACCATCGCGGCGATCCAACGTCGTTCCAGCAGATAATACAAGGAGGCCAGGAAGGCCCCAGCATACATAACATCGCACTGTCCCCATAACGCACTGTTCATGACCACCGTGGGCAGAAAGAGAAACAAGGTGACAGCGGCCCATCGTTTTCGCGCGGAGGATATGTGCTTTCTAGCCAATCGCCAGACGAACCATGCCGCCACATAGTCGGAGGCCAGTGGAATTAGTTTTAAAGCGAACAGCTTGGGCAGCGGTAAAAGCGTACTGAGGGAGACCAAATACATATAAAGCGGCGGGTAACTGCAAAAGTCCTCCTTCAGTTGTCCCAGCCCGTGCCAGCGCCCGTGCTCAACCAGGAAATCATACCACGGACCGATGAACGCCCGGTAATCTCCGCTTTCAAAGCCGAATAAAGAAAAACGCAGGAGCAAGGACCCCGCGATTGCGGCGTAAAACCATAAGAACTGATTTCGTCCGCGTTCCCGCGCCGCTGATCGTAAAGGGGGGTGGCCGGCAGGAGCAACCAAAGTCGAAACAGTGTCTTCAACGACGGGCGTTCTCATGATTGATGGCTTGAATTTAACGCGGTTGCGGTCCCATGGCAAAACTAGAAAGTGTTTACAAGATGTTTACACGTCGATGTCCAGAAAGAGGATTTTGCGTATGGCGCCGGCACGACTGTGGACACCCAAGCGTTTGAACAATCGGGCCGTGTGCGTTCGCACCGAGGCGGTGCCGATACGCAGTTTATCCGCAATTTCCTTGTCGAGTAATCCCTCAAACCAGTGGGAAATGATGCCCTGTTCGCGTGCAGTCAGGTTCACCCCTCCAACCGGGCGCTGCCATTGATGGAAGGACTCGATTACAAGTTCCACCATGTCCTGGGACAGAGTTGCGCCATTAGTCATCACCCGGGCAATCTCGTTCTCCAATTTGGAAAGGTCGTCCCCTTTTATCAGATAACCGCTGGCACCGGCAAATAGTGCCTCCAACAGCGCTTCCCGATTCATCAAGGCTGTAAACATGACGATCTTCATTTGGGGCAAAATGCTCTTCAATCGCCGCGCGCATTCAATGCCCGACATTTCCGGCATGCAAATATCCATCAACACGACGTCTGGCGGATTTAGAGGAATCCAGAGGAGGGCTTCACGGGCCGAAGCATAGGCGTCGTCTATGATGAAGACGGACGAACTGCTTGCCAAGTGCCACAGACTTTCTCGCACGCCGACCTCGTCATCAACAACGCAGACTCGATATTTCATAAGTCTCATAGCTTAAAGGCCTTGCCTAATCCATACCCATCACCGCGATGACAAATCCGCCTTGCGGTGCCGTGACCAGGATCCCATATCTGGGGTCCATGTCCGCGCGAGCCCGGTTGCACTTTTCACCTTGCCGACTCGCAGCAAGGAAACAGTCAGCAACCCGACACAATTCCGAATTATTGGTTTTCCTTCTCTTCGATGGTCCTTTTGATTTCTTGTATTTCGTTCTTGGTCAACGGCGCCTCCTTCAGCAAGGCAATCAAGAACGATGCAGTGGCGCCCTTGAACACGCGATGCAGCAACAATCGGCTCTGCTCGCGCATATAGCTTTCCTTAAGTAAACCGGCGCGATAAATGGCCGGGCGCCGAGTCCGGTCGCAAGTCACTGCCCCTTTGCGGAACAACCGCCGAAGCAGCGTTCGCGACGTATAGGCCTTCCATCCCTTTTTAAGTGCCAAGTGCCAATCGATTTCCGAACTGCTCAATTCGCCTTTATCCCACAAGAGCAGCATCACCTCCCATTCAGCCGGGGTAATCCTGGGCAAGGTATCCTCTCTATTATGATGAAGATCACTTGAAGGCAGCAATTGAGCCTCCGCGGCTGGCAATGGCCTGTCCTTGTCCTTGCGGCCGGGAGGCATTGAGACGGAGGACTTGAGATATATCTGTCTGGATTTCTTCAATGCCAAAACTATATATACTTCTGTATTCCGACGCAAACACAATTTTGGATTAGCGGGGGATTGACAATGCACAA
>JAMCZD010000505.1 GCA_023473405.1 Candidatus Omnitrophota bacterium | reverse complement strand
GTTGATGTGCGCACTCCGGACGAGTTTACCGGAAAGATCATTGCACCAGCGGGGATGACCGAGACTGCGCAGCGTGGAGGGCACATCCCGGGCGCCAGAAACGGGCTGAGGTAATTGAGGTTGCTCTCCAAAGGCCGGGAGTTGAGCTGCGTCAACAACGCATTGTCCGTGAGGTCGGCGGGGGTGAAACTCGCCGGAGAACTGAGCGGGTCTTTCGCATTGCTGAAGGCCCAGGTGTAGAAGGTGTTCTCCGGGCCATCGGGAATCTGGTTGTAGGTCACCATATCCATCGGCATGCCGTGGGCGGCTTCGTAGCCCAAGGCGCCGTTGATCACCAGCACCAAGTCGCGCCGGAATCCCGCGTTAAGGTAGTAATAAAGATTACGTTCCAGGCGGTGAAGGTCGTTCTGGCTGACGACCAGGTCTTCGCGGATTTCATTCACATTGCCATCAATCCGGCCCAACTGAGTGTCAATCCGGTCGAGGTGCGCGTTGAGGTTCGTATAGATTTCAACCAGGGTTTGGTCCACGCGATCGAACCGGTAGTCCATGTGTTCGCTGAAGTCGCGGATCATGGTCCGGAGGGCGTCAATGCCTTCAAGAACGGTGGCATCGGGGGAGGACCCGCCGCCAAAAAGGCCGATGGCCCCCAAACCCGCCGACAGCAGGAAGGAGCAGCCGCCCAGCTTGTTCAGTCCGCCGCCCGAGTCGAGCATGCCGAGTCCCTTGGCCACGGTCCCCAGGCAATCCCCTATGGCCTTCAAGTCGTTTCCCAGGGTGGCATCCTTCTCACTGGCCAGGCGGCTCAGCACGTTGAATGAGGCATGAGAGGCCGCGATTTTTTGCGCTTGAAGTTGCTGCACCTCCGCCTCGCGTTGCACGTCAGCCTCGTTTGAACCGCCCAAATAGGATAGAAGATTCCACTGGCGCCGGCTGATATCGAGGTCCACGGCGATGTTGGTGGCGACGGTTTCCTTCAGGATTTGGACTTCCGAGGTGAACAAGTCTTTCAGTTGTGACAAGGAGACTTGCACGCCGCCGGTGGCGTTTGTCTGGCTGAATCGGAGCAATGCCCGCATGGTGGGGTTGTTGCTCAAGGCGGTCGTGGCGTTGATGATCTCGGCAGGGCTGTTGGTCAGGGAAATGCCGATTTCGGGAACGAGCAACCGGTCCATCGCCTCGCCGAATGCCGCATGGTCCGCGGACCGACTGGCGCTCGCGTCCACCAGCGATTGACGTTCGGGCAGCGCCTCTTCGGTGTTGAGCAGGCGCTCGAAGCCGGCGTTGAGCAAATCGCTCTGCTGCATGGTCTCGGGCGTGTTCAGGCGAACCACCAGGGAGTTGATCAGCGCAAGCGTGGGCAGGTTGAAGTTCGTGCGGGCGGGAACTTGGCGGAAGGCGTCGAGATACGCCGCGAGGATTTCGTCGCGAAAGCCACCGGTGCGGATGTAGGCGGGCGTATTGGCGCGATAACGGTCGAGGGCCTGGCGGCAGACGTCGGCGAGGGCGGCCGGGTCGGCATGGGGGTTCCGGCGCTGGAGTTCGAGCAGGACTTGGAGACTGGCGTCCAGTTCTGGTTGCGCGTCCATTTGCGTGAGCACGTGACCGGCATAGACAAAGCGCTGGAACTCGGCTGCGCTGATGGTGACGCCGTCGTCCTGGGCTGGCGCGAGCGGGGCCAGGCAGAGCGTCAGAGCCGCCACGAAGGCGGTGCTGAGGACAGGGAATACCGAATGCCGAATGCCGAATGTCGAATGGAGTTTGGTTTTCATAAAGTCGATTTCTCAAGCCGTGAACGTCGAAGGGCGGAGGAAGCGGAGGAAAAGGGAAGGCGAAACAAGGCGCAAGATGCGACGGCGGCGCGGGAGTGGATTCCCAGCGCGTAGTCTTCAGATTGTGCATCGAACCATTGAGCGGAGCGTTCGAGGATCAGTTCTTCGAGAAGATATACCTTCCGCCCGAAGGGATTCAAGTCTTCCCCCCACGACCACAGCCTCGCATCATTCGTTGCTGGCATGGCAGCGTAGCGTTTCAGGTGGTAGCCAGGCTACCCGGATTACCTCCGAGGTTCCCCAGCCTCGGACCCTTCGGCGGCCCATTATACACCTCCCGGACTGAACAGGATAATTACGCCATTACCCCTGCTGTCGGTCAAGATTGATTTCATGATTCGGGCGAATTTGGGCATGGCTGATACATCTGGTCAAAATGCAGGCGAGCCGTTGACCGGAACGGGGATTTGCAGGAAATTCAAATGGGCAATGGGGCCGGGGACAACGAGGCGAATGTAAGCGAGCAGGCAAGGACATGATTGAGCAAACCGATCCGCGCCATTGAGGCCTGGACGACCTGAAGAGAAACCGGATTATGAGGACTTATGCGCATCCCGAGGTGTTGGTGGAGACAGAATGGGTCAGACAGAACCTGGGTCGCCCCGGGGTTAGACTAGTTGAAATCGATTTGGATACCCAGGCCTACGAGGCAGGCCATATTCCGGGATCAGTGGCGTTCAATTGGCGCTACCAACTCCAGGACCAGGTTCAGCGGGACATTATCAGCGTGTTGGACTTCGAGAAACTGGCCGGAAACGCCGGCATTTTGCCGCAGGATACGGTTATTGTTTACGGTGACAACCACAACTGGTTCGCGGCTTATGGTTTCTGGCTGTTCAAATTATACGACCATGCGGACGTGCGGCTCATGAACGGCGGGCGAAATAAGTGGCTGGGCGAACCGGACCGCCCCCTCACCGTCCAGTCGACCAAGGTCAATCCCGTCACGTATCGGGTTGCTCAGGTTCACGAGGAATTCAGGGCTCGCTTGAGCGACGCCCTCGATGCGGCCACCAGCGGTGAGGTCAACCTGGTTGATGTGCGCACTCCGGACGAGTTTACCGGAAAGATCATTGCACCAGCGGGGATGACCGAGACTGCGCAGCGTGGAGGGCACATCCCGGGCGCCAGAAACGTCCCGTGGAACTTCGCCGTCAATCCGGATGGCACCTTTAAATCGGTGGATGAATTGAGCGCCATTTACCTGGGACCGCAGGGAATCGACCCGAGCAAGGAAACGATCGCCTATTGCCGGATCGGCGAACGTTCCAGTCATACCTGGTTCGTCCTGCATTACCTGCTCGGCATGGAAGACGTCAGGAACTACGACGGCAGTTGGACCGAATACGGCAGCCTGATCGGCGTGCCCATCGAGAAATGAAGGAGCGGAAGGGCCGTATTGCGGCTGAGGCCGTGTTCGAGGGGGCTCATTGAGCGCCGTCCACGTGCGGGTCAGGATTCAACGGTCGCGCCGCAATCTCTTTCACGGTGTTGATTCAGCATGGCGGCTTTTTTGGAGCGGGACTCGATCAGCCTGCGCCCGATGGCGATGGTTTCTTCCATCTCGGTGCTGGTCATGGGCCGGAAAGCCTTGGCCGCCTGAACGGCTCGTTTGACCTGGGCAACGTTGCGAACCCCGATTAGCGCGCAATTCACGCCCGGCACACTGAGGGTGTAACGCAGCGCCCGATCATAATCGTCCGCCATTTGCCCGCTGCCACCCAGCACCTTCATGGCCGTGACTCCAAGCCCGATCTTGCGGGCCCGTTCGACGATTCGCTGTTCTTCGTTGTTCTCGGTCCGGGAGATATAATTGACGAAGGGCATCACGACGTCCAGGTCGGTGCCGGCGGCCGCGAAAACCTTCAAGGCGGCGGGGTGTTGCGGGTGGGTGCTAAATCCGATAAATCGCGTCAGACCCTTTTCTTTGGCGTCGAAGAGATAGCGGAGGGCGCCTCTGTTTCCGAGTAATGTGTCGGTGTCTTGCCAGCCGGGGAGACCTAGCCCATGCAGCAACAGGAGGTCCACGTGGGTCGTTTTGAGAAGCTTGAGGCTGTTGGCCAAGTCCTTCTCGGCGCTTTCGGCGTCGATGTGGTCCAACTTGGTAACCAGGAAAATCCGGTCTCGGACCGGAGCCAGCACCGGCCCGATCCGCTCTTCGGACAGCACATAATCGGGGGCGGTATCGAAGTAACGAATACCTTCCTCGAGGGCGGCTTCGAGGGTGGCGCGGGTTTGTGCCACGGTGGCGTTGTCGTGGCTGATATAGGCGCAACCAAGACCGAGAATGGTGACCGGTACCTTGGTCTTGCCCAGTATTCGGCGCGGCAGGCCCTCGGCCGAAGTATCGGTGGCAGCTAATTCTTCCGCAGCGGCCAGCGCCGGTTCAATCAACTTTGCCGAGCTCAACGCGGCGGCGGCCTTTAGAAAGTGGCGTCGGTTCAATTTCATAATCGCTCGATGGATACTGTATTTACCGGTCAATCAGCCGTCCGCCGCAGCCGGTCGATGTGGCGGTCCGGCGTTTGAATCATTTTAGGCGCTTACAATAAATTGGATTAAGGCTAATGCGGATTCTTCTTTTTTGCAACTGACGATGGATGTGCGATACTGAAGCGGTACTTGAGCTGAATCACCCATTTAAATTATGAATCACCAATCCTTTGACGACAGCCCGAGCGGATTAAGCCGGCGCGAATTCGTCCGCTCTCTCGTAACCACAGGTCTCGTGATGGGGGTCGGGGCTCACGCGTGGGCTGCCGAATCCGAATCAGGCGATATGCTCTACCGCACCCTGGGCCGAACAGGTGTGAAGGTTTCGGCCATCGGCTTGGGCGGCTATCACATTGGCGTTCCGCGGGATGAGCAGGATGGCATCCGGCTCATTCGAGCAGCTATAGATCGCGGCATCACCTTCATGGACAACTGCTGGGATTACCTGAATGGTGTCAGCGAAATCCGTATGGGCAAAGCGTTGCTCGATGGCTATCGCGAGAAGGTCTTTCTAATGACCAAGATTGACGGGCGCACCAAACACGCGGCGGCACGGCAGATTGACGAGTGCTTGCAGCGGTTGCAGACCGATCACATCGATCTGATGCAGCATCATGAAATCATCCGCCTGGAAGACCCGGACCGCGTATTTGCCGAGGATGGCGCGATGGCGGCGGTGCTCGAGGCCAAGAAGGCGGGTAAGGTGCGTTACATCGGATTCACCGGGCACAAGGACCCGCTGGTGCACCTGCGCATGCTGGAGGTGGCCGGTCAACATCACTTCCATTTTGATGCCGCGCAGATGCCGCTCAATGTGATGGACGCACAATTCCGCAGTTTTGCCAGGCAGGTGGTCCCTGTGCTGGTTCGGGAGGGCATCGGCGTTCTTGGAATGAAACCTTTGGGCAGCGGGGCAATTCCACGGAGTGGCGAAGTCAGTGCCATCGAATGTCTGCATTACGCCTTGAACCTGCCGACCTCGGTCGTGATCACCGGCATCGAGAGCATGGACCGGCTCGACCAGGCAATGGAAGCGGTCACCACCTTCAAGCCTATGAGCCAGTCGGAGTTGGCCGTTTTGCTGGCGAAGACGGCTTCGCTTGCAGCGACGGGGCAACTCGAGAGGTTCAAGACGACCGCCGATTTCGATGGCACGGCGCATCACCCCGAATGGCTGGGGTGAGCAGCGCGCCCTCTGCTCTGTCCCGGGTGTGAGACAAAATTCTTTGTTTCCTTGGTGGTATGGCGTTCGGGTGCTGAAACCTACGACACAGCAGGCTTGGAAGTCCGCGCCACGAAAGAACCGATTTCCCAATTGGCGAACCGTGCGCCGGTCGAGCGCGAAGCCGGAGAGTAAGCTTGCCGGAGTGAGCCGCTGCACCTAATATACGGCGGATTGAATAACGACTCACTATGAATGCTCATGCTTGCCGGTTAATATCGCGCCTCATTTTGTTCTCAACGGTTATTGTTACCGCCGGTGTGGTCCGGGCCGCCGATCTGCCGGCGCCGGCCGGCTCGCCCAAGGCACGGGTGCTGATTGTGACAGGCCAGGATTACCCCGGCCATCCCTGGAAACTAACCGCGCCCGTCCTGGCCGACTTGATTCGGAAAGACCCGCGTTTGGAGGTCAAGGTAGTCGAGGCCCCGAAGTTTCTTGCTTCGCCGGCGATGCGCGATTTTGACGTCATTGTTTTGCATTTCATGAATTGGGAGCAGCCCGGGCCAGGCCCCCAAGCCCAGGAGAACCTGCGCGAATTCGTTGCCGGCGGGAAGGGATTGGTGTTGGTCCATTTTGCGTGCGGCGCCTTCCAGGAATGGCCCGAGTTCAGGAATTTAGCCGGGCGATCTTATGATCCGAAATTGCGTGGCCACGATCCGCGGGGGCCATTCCGCGTGGATATAACCGCGGTGCATCACCCTATTACGGAGGGCATGCAGGCCTTCGAGACCGACGATGAATTGTACACCTGCCTGGCCGGGGACCGGCCCATTGAGGTTCTCGCTACGGCGAAATCGAAGGTTGACAACAAAGACTACCCGATAGCGTTTGTGCTCAACTACGGCAAAGGGCGGGTTTTTCACTGTCCACTGGGTCATGACGTGAAGGCCTTTGCCGCGCCGATGGTAGGCGAGCTGTTTCGGCGAGGGTGCGCCTGGGCAGCCGGTTTGCCACCGGTCCCGCCTCGATCAAGGGCGGCCAAGTAGATCTGGAAAAGGAGTCTTGACCGCGGAAACGGACCCCCATAAGAATTGCACCATCAACAGAATACGAACCATGAAATTTATAGATCATTGGGCCTTTGTGCACACATCAATCGTTGGCTTATTTGTTTTCGTTGCCCTGGCTTGCGCGGCAATGGTCCAGGCGGCGGATACGCCGGCCAAGATCAAGGTATTGCTCATTGCCGGGGACGATGTATCGGCCCACAATTGGCGGGAGATGTCGGAAGCCACGCGCCAGGCGCTGGTGAACGCGGGCAAATTCGATGTCAAGGTGTGTGAAGACGCGTTTATTCTTGAATCATCGTCGGCCCTGAAACGATACGACCTGGTCTTTTTGACCCTTTACAATGCCTCGACGCCCACCCTGAGTGACGCGGCAAAAGAGAATCTCCTGGACTTTGTCAGGAGCGGCAAGGGCCTGGCCGTATCCCACCTGGCCAGCGCCTCGTTCAAGGAATGGCCCGAGTTCAAGAAACTGTGCGGACGCAATTGGATCATGGGCACCTCGGGTCATGGACCGCGTAGCGTCTTCAAGGTTCGAATCGTCAGCCCCGATGATCCCATTGTTCAAGGCCTCGAGGACTTCGAGACCGATGACGAACTGTATTCCAAATTGCAGGGGGATACGCCGATTAACGTTTTGGCGGTAGCCGATTCGGATTGGAGCAAGAAAACCGAGCCATTGGCATTTACCTTGTCGTATGGAACAGGCCGCGTGTTTCATGAGACCTTTGGTCACGACCGCAAGGCCATTTTAAACCCGCCGGTCCAGAAAATCATCGCCCAAGGATGCGAATGGGCCGCCACCGGCAAGGTGGAATAAGGGCGTTAACCGGTTTTGAACCTCAGTTTTGGCCCGAGTTGACGGCTTCCTGGACTTGGACGATTTTGGCGGCCAGTGTTCTGCGAGCCGCCAAGAGCCGATTCGGATCGAGGGTATATTGGGAGGTCCCGCCCACCACTTCAGGGTCTATGGCGAGGACCTCTTTACTCGAAGCGAACAGGCTGGCAAAGCCGTGCTTGTCCTTTTTTTCGAGTCTTTGGACCAATTGGTCGAGCAACCACAAATACTCGTAATCCTCGACGCTGTCCCGGATGTTTTCGAGCCGGAACGAGCTTAAGAAACGGCCGTCCGGGCCGGGATAGACCAAGTGCCCGTCGCCGCTGCGGCTCTCGACGGTGTCCCATGGGATATCGGGCCAATGTTTGCCGTTCTTGCCCTGAACATTGACGGCGTAGCTGGGGTCGCCCCAGGCATTGACCGCCCAATACAGGAAACCTTTGACGTGGTACTTCCAATTCATCCAAAAGAGGATTCGGCAATCGATGCCCGGGTAGAACATGAAATAGTTGGGGTATGGATGGGCGGGGCCGCCGCAGATGTACCACCAAACGTCCTTGCCTTTGGCGCGCAATTGTTCGGCCAGGGCCGGTTTGTAGAACTCGGTGGTGGGCATCCAGATGTCGATGCTGTCCATTAACGGATCGTTCAGGCCGCTGGGACCATGGGTAACGGTGCAAAGGGTCCTGATTCGCGGGTTAATGGCATGGATCATTTGGCCTTGCAATTTGACCAACTCGAGCCGGTTTGCGGCGGGTTCATCTTCCAATTTAAACGGCATGCGATCGAGCCATCCCTTTTCCTCGAGATGTCGCGCCCAGGCAGTGGTCTCGCGTTGGATTCGATCCTTGACCTCGGGTGAGTAAGGGCCGGCCCGCATGTCGGCCATCGTGGTGGCGGCCATGCCCAGGTGATTGAAACAGGCTTCGAGCCTGGCGTCTGCTTGGGCAAAATCCGGATCGTTTTTGAAGTCGGGCCAGCCGGCGGTGGCGTCGTCGATCCGGTATTTGGCCAGGAATTCGATGTTCTGCCGGATGACGAGCGGAGATTCCTTGTGGTGCCAATAGTAGAAAAGAGTGTGCAAGTGATTCTCGGCGGGAAGGGTGAAAGGCCAGACGGTCAGGCGGATTGGAAGGCTCCGTTGGGAAGCATTCTTGGGAACAACGGTTATGGTTCCCTCATAGTTGCCGGGCGGCGTGTTGGGGGCAACGTAAACTGTTATCCAGATCGGTTGAATGGCGCCGGCAGGGACGTTGAACGGCTGGAGCGGAAGCAGTGGGTCCGGCCACAAACCGCGGCTTTCCTTGGGATGCCACAGGTCCTTGACTTCGATATACTCGACCATGGAAAGGGTAAACTGGTCCCTGGCAATTCGCGCATGGTTTTTGTCGTTAGCCATGTCCGACACATTGACCGATACATCTTGCAGGGAGCCCGCATCCGCGGCGGCTTGGATGACGAGTTGCCCTCCCTCGTATTCGTTCCGCGCCGCCTCAATGATCAACGGTTGGTTCCAGCGTCCCTTCAATCCGTCTTCTCCGCGGATTTTGTGCATGGTGTTGTCCGAGCCAACGAGATAAGCGTTGTCCGCGGCGTGGCAATGAGAGCAGGGGAAGGTCAAGGCGCACAAGGCGATGATTAGTAACGAGGGTGCTGGGAGGGCGTATTTCATTGATGCTGTTGTCCTATTTATTTATTCACCGATAATCAGCAGGTTTTATCGGACCGCTGTACGCAACGCCATAATTTACTGTGGGACGGTTTGAACAGGAGGCAACAGAGAGAACGG
>JAMCZD010000112.1:5863-9254 GCA_023473405.1 Candidatus Omnitrophota bacterium | reverse complement strand
AGACCGGCTGGGCAATCCTGGATTACTACATGCGCCGCAAGGCTGCCTATTACTGGTTCCGCCGCGCCGCCGCCCCGCTCAAGGTCATTGTGCGGCAATTGAACGGCCACCTCATCACCCGCCTCGTCAACGATACCCTCGAACCCGCGAACGTCACGGTAGACCTGGGGTGGTGGCGCCTGGACGGCACCGAAAAGGTGGTCGTGTCTTACCCGGTTGACGTCCAAGCCAATGGCATGGTTGAAGTCGCGTCCGCAAAGACACCCACCGCTTCCGAGCGCGACCCGCGGCAGTGGTTGTATGCGGCGGTGCTGCGCGGAAGAGACGGCGTCGCGATGGACCAATCGGTTTGGCTCGAGAGGCCGTACCGCGAGCTCGCCCTCGAGAAACCCGCCATCAAGGCGGTCCCCATCGCCGACAACTGGTTGGAAATCTCCAGTCCCGTGTTTGCCCACGCCGTTCACACCGAAGACCACGGACACGAGGTCCTCTCCGACAATTGGTTCGATCTGTTGCCCGGTGTTCCAGTCCGCGTCCGGTTGGCTCCAGGCATCGAACCCGCGTCCATCCATTTCAAGACACTGGGATCGCCGAACGATAATTGATACCAGGCAAAGGGAGTCACACTGGAGTCCTGAACTTAAGAAATGTTACGCGAAGATGAAGTGTTGTCAATATAAAAAGCATTGACCGGACCGTGAATTGAGCATTGAGAATTGGCCATTTGTCATTGATTTTCTGTCCGGAAAGGATAATCGACAACGGTCCGGCCTTTGAAGATTGAATGCTTGTCGAGTCATGGCGCGCGTTGGCATTCTGCGTCCAATGCAAATTACCAACTCCAATCGCAAAAAGACGGGATTCCTCGGATGCAGCCGGCACGCGGCATCAGTTCGATCATGGACGCTCGCCTCGATTCTGATCCTGTGCCTGCCCGCCATCGCCGGGCCCGCGCCGTTCGCCCACGGCGTGGTTTTCTTCTGCCCGCCGGACGGGGACTCCGCCATTGCGGAATTGCAGAAGATTCTAGCCGATGGCTACAACCTGGTTGAGTTTGCTTCCTGGCCATGGACGCTTCCTAAACCGGGCGGTCGGTTGGAAACGACGGCCACAGCCGTGCTGAATTGGTGCGACGCGCATGAGATGCGGTTTTTTCTGATGCATAATATCCAATACGACAACCTGGACGGCGCTTACGCGAACCCGATGGGGGCGGCCGGGCTTCTCACCGATTGGCTTCGAGTTCTGAAGGGACACCCGTGCGCCGCTGGGGTGATCCTGGGAAACGAGGTCGGGCCTACTCCGGGTTCACCCGGGAAGAATCCCAAGTGGTGGGCGGGCTTTATCACCGAGTTGAAGAACCGGCACACATCGATCCAATCTCTCAATACCGCCTGGGAAACTCATTATGCTGACTTCGCCGAGGTCATGCCCCCCAAGGCTGGTTCACCGGGCCGGGTGGACTACGACCGTTTCGCCGTAACAGTCTTCGACCGTTTTTATGGCGCTCTCTTCCGCCAAGTGTGCGAACCGGCCCTGGGCAGGCTCCTCTACGCCCCCAAGACGAGCGGCGATCCGTTGCTGCAACGAGCCTGCGAGAGCTTCTCGATGATTTGCTGGGACGACGCGCTGTCAGATTACCCGCAATGGCGCGTCAAAGCCATGGGCGACGTGTCGCGAATGACCGGAAAACCCGCGTTCAACGCGGAACTGCATTTGTATCACGACACCTACGCCTACTTCGGCTCGCCGGCAAAGTCACGTTATCGCTATTTTCTCAGCGCCCTGAACGGCGAATGGGCCTCCGCCAGCTTCGCCTACGGACAATGGACCAAACCTCAGACCCTGAACACCCACCAAGCTACGCCCGGCATTCTGGCGGACCTGCGGCGACTGGAAGCCCCGCTGCGCGCTTTCAACGAAGCAACGCCACAGCTCCATGTGGTTCTGTCCGGGCCCGAAACAAGCAACGACACGATAATGCAGAGGTTGTACACCGAATTCGCCAATCTCGGTTGCAGTTGGGAATACGTCTGCCCTCAGGATATCGCGCGCCTCACCACAGGAGCCGTCTATCTCCCGGAAAATACCTGCCTGCCGCGGGATTCGTGCCAGGCCCTCGCGGACCTCCCCCACAACGTCCGTATCGTTTTCGCCGAAAGGAACGCGCTCGCCGACGACTACGGCCACCCCGTGCCGAGGCCGCTTCTCGAGAAGATTGTTCAGCGCGCTTGCCACCAATACGGCGTCCAGCACCTGATCCCCGCAGATGAAGAACAACTGACGACTCCGTATACTGAATCAATTGAAGCCTCTTATACTTCATGGAGCTCGGAGCGCGGGCACTTCGCCTACCTGATGACCTACCCCCGTCTCGAAGCCCGCCGCGTCCAATATCAGCAAGGATGGCTCGTCGCCGTCGTCAATCATGCCACCGTGGGCAAGCCGGTGACGGCCAAACTTCCATGGTCACCAGGAAAGGACTACCACGTCCGTGACCTGACTGCGGGAGGAACTCAGGTTAGAAGCGACACCCCTCAGGACTTTCAACCCCTGTCGGTGCGCCTGTTCCGGTATAGCATTGGGGTACCAGTCCCAAGTAATGACACAATGTAGTTCACTTGAATTTGGGACATCCATGTGTGTGCGTCAGTGGCTAAAGGAAGAGGCCATTGAACTCCTTGCATTTCCACCGGCGCCATAAAATCCCTAATCCCAAATTCCCAATCCCAAATCCCTTCCTCGCTAATCATCCTTTGAATATTTTTTTGCCGATTTAATGTATCTGCCAAAGTCCCTATCCTTCTTTCTCTTTTCAGCATAGGACATCTGGTAGAACCTGGACTCTTCTCTGAGTTTCAGGTAGTTTTCAAAGTGTTCCTGGCCAATTTCACCGGAATGCACGGCCTCAAGTACCGCACAACCAGGCTCGCCTGTATGGCTACAGTCCCGATAACGGCAACTGGATGCGATGGCAGTGATGTCCGAATAGCCGCTTCCTATGCCGCATTCCGCTCCAAAAATGCCAAATTCACGCATCCCCGGGTTGTCGATAACCAGCGCGCCTCCCTCGAGACGAATCAGTTCGCGACGAACAGTTGTATGCCGCCCTTCGCCTGTCCCGCTAACAGGCTTGGTTTCCAACGTCTCACGGCCAATCAACTGGTTGATCAGCGTGCTCTTGCCAACCCCTGACGACCCAACGAAGCAATAGGTCTTTCCAGGAAACATCAGCCGCTTGAGATCATCCACGCCCTCACGCGTTACGTTGCTCAACGTTACTATCGGTGCGGTAATACCGGCAGAACGTATTTCCGCCAACTGCGCGGACAGAACTGCAGGATCCACCAAGTCTGTCTTGGTGAGAAGGATAGGGACTTTGGCAGATACA
>JAMCZD010000112.1:0-5853 GCA_023473405.1 Candidatus Omnitrophota bacterium | reverse complement strand
TGCCCCCTTCCGAGAAAGCGTTCCAACCGCTTCAGATTGAAATCATAGTGGCATGACTGAACGATAACCACGTAGTCCACGTTCGCCGCTATCATCTGATACTCGATGACGGTCCCCGCCGACTTTCTGCGCAGCGCAGTCCTTCGCTCAATAATCGCGTGGACCATCCCAAAGTCGTCGCCTGGCTGCTTCTCTAGGCACACCCAGTCCCCCACGCACGGCAGCTCATGGGAAAGGCGAGGGTGGTGCAGATAGCTACCGGTTAGCTTCGCACGGAAAAGGCCGGCCCGATCCGCGAGCAATAACTGATCACGATCGATAGCCGCAACGCGGGCGATCGTATCCGTTGGTTTGCATTCCGCCCTTTGCTCGAACCAGTCGTTCCAGCCCAATTCATTCAATTCATAGTGCTGATTTTGCATTTATCTCCGCTCATCGAATCTCACAATCCCACTACGGCAAACGCAAAAACTCACTGACGCCGCACCACTGAGCCTCGATATGCGGACCGAGCGGACTCGCGGCGTACTGTGCAGTGATCGGGTTCGGCATCGCGGCTTCACGTCCTCCCGGATTGGCTTCGGCACAAGCGCGGTCCAGCTCGTCTTCCAGCCCGGCTGAATGCAACGCGGCCACATCCGCAACCTTAGGCGGCGGCTTGACCGCCGCGTCGAGTCGGCCAGTCGCTTGAGGAGTGTTGCGCAATGCGGAAAGTTGCTGTTCGGCTTTGTCGATAACGGCGTTGGATTAGCATTGTTGTATAAGCGACTTATCTTTCAGGCGCAATTGCTTTGCATAGTCGCTGGGGGCGCAGCCCATGATCGAGCGAAATACGGTGTCAAAATGACTCAAGCTTTCAAACCCGGCTGCATAAGCCGCCTCGCTCACGCTGCACCTGGACTCACCGAGCAGAACCATGGCACGATGAATCCGGTAACTCTGCAAATACTTGCACCAGGGGATGCCAAGCGCGTTTTTGAATAGAACCTTCAATTTCGATTCGCTGATCCCGGCGGTCCGTGCCAAGTCCTGGGCATAGACCGGTTCCGCATAATGATTCCTCAGGTATTCAAGCGCCACGCCCACGACCTTCCAATCCACCTCGAATTTGCTCTCGGGGAAAGAGCGCCCCTGGCGGCGCTCCCAGCGCAAAAACTCCACCAAAAGGTCCATCAACAGGGTCCGCAGCTTGATTTCACGTCCGAATTCACGGCCTTCAAACTCCTGGAGCATCTCTCCGAACGATCCCATGAGCTTCATCCGAAGTTCTTCCGAAGGCCGCACCAGGAGTTCCTGGAGCGACTGCGGGGCGGTCAATCGCCGGAGGAGTTGAGGGCCGTCGCTTGCCGGGCCCAGTTCGATGAGTACGGAGGGTAGAAAATAGGCCGTAATGAAGGTGCACGGGTATTTTGTGACTTTAACCCGATGAGGCACCCCTGGTCCGGCAAGCAAGATATCGCCGGGCAGTCTCTTGGCGTGTTCGCCCCTCACATAATTGACGGCTTCCCCCTCCGGCATGATGCCGAACTCGCAATAAGGGTGCCATTCGGGAGTCGGATTGGGGAGACCCAACTGATGCGCTCCCGAGCGAACCCAAATCGGGTGCAACTCATTGAGCGGCTGACGCAATTCCACCGCATCCGCAACCCAGCCAAGCCGGGGAATCGCGGCTTCATTCGAAGTCACTTGGGCGCGAGCGTTTTCAGCCATTTTTAACGATGATTTTGCCCGAACGCGACCGTCTTTCAACTTCATTCTCAACCCCTTGCGGCATCGGGCACATGATTGACGTGGGGCGGACCTCCGGTCTGCCGGTTATACGGGCTTCCGGCCCGTTGTTCCGTCGCTGCCAAGTCAACGAAGTCACCGTTTCCTGGAATTTGGACATTTGAAGACCCTTACGCCGCGACGGCTCGTGGCTATACAGGTTTCCTAACCTGCTGTGTCGCCGATTTCCAATCGGCAGACCGTGCGTCGGCCCAACGCGAAGCCGGCTGGAAACCCGCGACACAGCAGACAAGGAGGTCTGCGCTACGAAGAGCCGATTTCCAATCGGCAGACCGTGCGTCGGCCCAACGCGAAGCCGGCTGGAAACCCGCGACACAGCAGACTCGGAAGTCTGCCAAAAGAGGAATTTGGGCCGACGCGGAAGGAACCTTGGGCAAAGAGAATTTGTATAGGATCAGCGTCCCCGTGGTAAGATTTCTGATTAAAAGTGAAAGGGCGGAAGACTGCCATATTGTCGATTCTCGGAATGCCCAAATTTCGGGGAGCCGGAGGTTCCATGAACCGGCAGACCCGAGGTCCGACCCACACCTAAAGACATAAAGGCAAACCGCCTTACAAGGGCTCGGTCCGGCTCGCTTTTTTTTGGTCTAAATTGGTTAGAAATTCGGCTAAAAATGGTAGCGCATAAGGGCGTTTTCATTATACAAATTATTAAACCTTAAGAAGTTGTTGCCCGTTACAGCTATTGCGAAGACAAGATCAAGACAAGATTATGAACCACTTCTGTTTTTCCCGGTCTGGCCGGGGAAGGTCTTCCCCCGGCGGATTTACCCTTATCGAACTGTTGGTTGTCATTGCGATCATTGGCATCCTGGCGGGAATGCTGTTACCGGTCCTCGCCACGGCCAAGGAACGGGCCCACCGGGCCAATTGTGTGAGCAACTTGAGACAATTGGGCGTGGCCACCCTCGTTTACGCATTGGACAATGAAGAAAAGGTGTTCAATGGCATACGCGACAGCGGGGATTGCTTTACGCTGAGCATTGCGACTCTCATGTATATCACGATCAGCAATCAATTTGGTGACAAGGTGTTCGATTGCCCGAATGTTTACCCGTTCCAATTGACCGGTTACGCCGATCCACCGGACAGCCGCCACCAAACCGGCACCGGTTATTATATCGGTTATAATTATCACGGCGGACGCACCATGCCGCCTCAATCAGGCTGGAAAGCACCTCTTAAAACCACCGACCTGCCCGAACGCAATAATCCCAGTATCGTGCCGGTGGACCAATTGGTCCTGTTTAGCGATGCCACGGATTGGGCCATTGACGGAAGCTACCGCTGGGTTATGGCCCCCCACACGAAAAACGGGGCCGCCAAACGTAAGGGATCGGCCCTGATTATGAATTCCGAAGGCCAAACCTCAAAACAAATGGGCGCCGTCGGCGGCAATATCTGCCTCATGGATGGCTCGGTTTCCTGGAAAAAAATCGGGGACATGAAACAAACTTACTGGACCTTTTCGGGTAACGGCGGACACCGCGGTGCGTGGTAAGGACAAGCCGCCCCGACGATACCGCAAGATTCCTCTATGAGGCTGAATATCGTAACTTTGATAGGCGCGGCGCTTTGCCTGGAAATAAGCGTTGCCGGGGCGAACCCGGTGCGCGTCGACGACGCTTATGTCGCCGCCAGCGACGATGCCCAGACCTGGACCATTGGCACGGACGCCATCGAGGTCACGCTTTCGCGCCAGGATAACCGTTTTCGCCTGATCAGCCTTAAAAACAAACTCGCCCAGCCATCCACCGAATACGTGGATACGACCTCGGCGCTGATGCCTTTCTCGCTGGACCCGCCGTTTGATTCCTCGCCCTTCGAGATCAAGTCCATCTGGGAGAAATTTCTTCCCAATGCCGCAACCGCTGATCCTGGCGCCGATAACCTGCGTCTCGAGGTTCAAAAGGGCGATATGATCGGCTTCGACGTCGGCCCACATGGAGACTACAGCGGCGATCAAACCGAGTGGACAATGACTGTGGACTATGGCGATGGCGAGAGCTATGTGTCATCCGGCGATGCCAGCTTGAAGCAGGGACCCGTGTGGTTTTATTACCTGCATCCACCCGGTACCGACGGGCTAATCCCCATTGACAGCATCGAGTGGATCGAGAACGCGAAGGAAAAGGTGCGCATCCCGGCACCCGCCAGCCCTCTGCGATCGCCGGGTAACGCGCCTCATGTGGGGGCAACCATGTTCCACCCCGCGAATGACCTCGATGTCGTTCGCGTATGGAAAGCCCCCAGGAACGGCACCGTGGCTATCCATGGAAGGGCCGGGCATGTCCGCGGATTTGGCGATGTGGACCTGAGCGTCCTGCAAATCCGGCCTCGAACCGCCGGCGTCAAGCCGCCTCGCTCCGAAAACTCTTGGACTGTCATTTCTGCCGAAAGCCGGCAAGTCGAGTCAGGTGGACGTCCGGCGGTCCAGTTGGACGTCGCTCTGACTCGCGATTCGATTCGTGCCGTTTACCATCTGCTGGCTTTTCCGCGCACCTCTATTCTCCGCCAATGGGTCGATCTCGTTAACACTGGATCGAGCGGAACTCGGGTTGGTTCGCCTTCGGCCCTGACGCTTAGTCTGCGTGGCGGTGATGCACCGTTGCTTCACCATTGGATGATCGGTGGAAACAGCCTTCCCGATGAAGGCATGCTCCATACCGCCACAGTGACCAATTCCTATCACTGGCAGATCGTTGGTCATAAAACCGACAATTACACCCCTTGGATGTCGCTCGAACGCAAGGATGGACAGCGTGACGGCTGGTTCTTCGTCCAGGACTACCTCGGTTCGTGGCGGTTCACCGTTGATCAGGATGAAACCGGGCCCATTCGCGTGGCAGCGGCTGTGGTTGCGACTGGCGGCCCGAAACTTGAGCCTGGCGAGAAGGTGAGCCTGCCGCTGATCACCTTGGGCGTTTTCCGCGATAGCCTCGAGGACATGGGCGAGCGCGTCTATAACTGGCAATACGAATACCTGTGGGATTACACCCACGACGACTGGTATGGCCTGATGCCCATCGCGAATCCGTGGTACAATGACGTCCATAACCTGCAGGAGAACTTCGCCGGTCGCCTGGGTGACCTCGACTTCAATGTCATTGACGACATGCGTGCCACGGGCATGGAACTCCTCTGGGACGATGCCGGTTGGTCCGAGAATCCCAATATCTGGACGCCCAGCCGCGAAGGGCCGGATTTCCTCAACACCCAACGCTACCTGGCCAAGGCCGGCATGCGCTGGCTGCTCTGGTTCTGCGGCGAACCGACCGGGGGGCTCATGGACACTAAGGTCGGTTCGTGGGGTGATTTCCAATGGCGCACCGACGGCCAGCCCGGGTTCAGCTTCGAGATGGACGCCTCCTGGCGCCATAAAATCACGCGGTTCCTCAAGTTTCATCCCCGGTCCTCTTTCCACACCTGCAGCGGTGGCAGCCGGTATGCCCATTGCTTTGAACCGCAGCGATTCGCCGACATCAACATGTTCACCGACCCAGGCGGCGGCGACCAGAGCAATTATTACTTGTCGTATCTTGAAACACCGGACAAGTGGATGGACGTGGTTCCATCCTTAATCACCAACGGCAAGTACATTCCCGATACCGCGCGCCAACTCTTGACCATGGTGCCCGCATGGGACCGGCGAAAAGGCACCCCCGATGACCTCGAACACCTTCGCCGGATATGCGATCTCTATCGCTATCTCACCCAACAGCAGGTCGCCGGGCGATGGGTTTACCTCCTTCACCCTGCGGTTAAAGGCGACTCTGAATTCTATTACTCCCAGCGCATCAACTATGACCACACCAAGGCGTGCATCGTTCTGAAACATCGCGCCCCCGGCAGGATCGTCATTTACCCGAAAGAATTGCTTCCGGAGCTCAAATACACCCTGGGATTCGATTCCATGCAAATGACCGCGAACCGGACCGGTCAGGATTTGATGGAGCAGGGGATTGTCATCGAACAGCAGGCCCCGGGTGAGCTCGTCTACCTTAACCTCCCGAACCGGCCCGGAAGCGGCACCGATACGGAGCCGCCGCTGGCACCATGGTCAAG
>JAMCZD010000176.1 GCA_023473405.1 Candidatus Omnitrophota bacterium | reverse complement strand
CCTCGGCTTCCCTTCTTTGATGGACTCTTCGAACATCCGGTTCGCGCCCTGGCCGGATCGCTCGACGAGACCGCACTTCGCACAGGCATCGTTCAATTTGTGCTCTGACTAGCGTTCAGCCAGGCTGCACGAGTGTTGACTGGCGATTTCCTGTTGCATAGAACCTCGCTGTGTTGCAGGCGCATGTCAGAAAGCCGGATTGTTCAGCGAGGCTGAACACTAGTACTACAGGCCAAGCGGATGTGTATCAGGTTGCGACTACCGTGACCAGGCAGTCGGGCAAAATGCCCTTGACTGTCTGGCGTCAACTATTCCTACGCCAGCCGGCCGGCGCCGGTAGGAATAGTTGACGCCAGACACTCCCTGTGCAGGCAGATCGGAAAATGGCTACCAAGGCCCCGCCGAAGGCCGATGTGGCACTGCCGCCGTTTCAGCGACGGTGCGTACCAGTGTGGAGCCAGACGGCGGTCCTCCTCCTTGACAGATGTTGTCATATGTGACAACATGCCAGATGAGGCAGATTCGCGAAACACAGGGGGCGGCAGGCAGATGACACGGAGAACGCGGCCCGTCTCGTGGATCAGGGCGGCGCTCAAGGAATTCGAGGCTTTCCCGGAGGGAGCGCGGACAATTTGCCTCGCGGCGCTGACGATCGCGGCGGAAGGCGGCAAGGCGGATATCGCGAAGCCGATGCACGGCCTCGGCTCGGGCGTGTTCGAGATAGCGCTGGCGTTCAGGGGTGATGCCTTCCGCGTGGTCTATGCGGTGCAACTCGCCGATGAGATCTGGGTGGTGCATGCCTTTCAGAAGAAGTCGACACAGGGCATCGGGACGCCGAAGCGCGAGCTGGACGTTGTCAGGGACCGTTTGAAGCGGCTGAAGGAGATACTGCGATGAAAGAGAAGCTGGAAGTGGTGCGCGGCAGCGGCAACGTGTTTCGTGACCTCGGGCACGAGAACGCGGACGCCGAGCAGTTCAAGGCCATCCTCGCCGCCGAAATCATCAAGACGCTCGACAAGCAACGGCTGACGGTGCGCGCGGCGCACGACCGCACGGGCTTCGCGGCGGCCGACTTCTCGCGCATCCGCAATGCGGACCTGGGGCGGTTCACCGTGGACAGACTCATGTCCATCCTCAACCGCCTGGGCTCGCGCGTCGAGGTCAAGGTTCGGGTGCGGCACGTGGAGGCGGCAGAACGGGTGCCGGCCTGAAGGCATCGGCAACTTCGCACCGGCCGTGGAGACGTCAACTCGCCGCCGGTCTGCAACCCGGTCTACAATCCGATGCGGAGCGGACACAGGCCGAATCGTGTTCGCTACGGTTCTGGCGGAGACTGAAGACGGTGCGGAGGCTGAGGTCTGGCGCGTACGCGGCGAAGACATCGACGGCGGTGAGGCCCATGAAGCGGCCCAGTTCGCCCGCACCGTCGCGTCCTGGGCCGCGGAGACCCCGCTCCAGACCTGGCAGTCTTGGAACTTCACGGCCAAGTGTTATGAGGCGGCACCTGGGCATCCCAGACGCAGCACGCCGCCTCGGGCGTCGCTGCCGGCCCCACCGTGATCGCAGCCCCGGACGCCAACACCTCACCCGTAAGGATCCACGGCCCCGGTTCCAACTTGGCCGACAGCGCCCTCCTGGAACTCACAGCCAACGGTGAACTCATCCTCTCCGGCGGTTCCGGCAATGGCTACCGCTTCGCCGAACTCGGAGCAGCCAGCAATCCCTCCGGCTGGTCCGGCGTGCTTAAGGTGAAAACGCCGGCTGGCACGACTCTCGGCCACATCCTGCTCTATTCCAACCCATAAACCCGAGTGTTGGGATGCCGTTCGAGATTCGGCCTACTCTGATCCTTCTGGTGCCATCCCCGATGTGCGATGACCCTCAGTGATCAGGACCGGCAGGCCACTGCCACGTCAAATCAACGCGTGAGTAACCAACTTATTCAGCGATCCAGCGGCCAAGAGGCGCTTCTTCTTTTGTAGCTCGGAATACGAACCGGGGCTGTATGTGCTCGCGCCCGTCCGCCAGCGAGCGTGCCCCATCCAAAACACCGTTGGGTACATTGGAGCGCCATTATTTCCCGCCACTGAGATTAAAAAAGTTTAAGTGACGCGATTCCAGAAATATCTTCACCCTCAAATCAACAACTCGGAACTGCTGGCCAGTACCAGTTGCTAAAGGACTACTGCAGAAGTCTTGAACTGGTCGCCGCCAAGGACCGCCACCTCGTTTCTGCCCTGGGAACGAGGCACTCCTGTCGTGGGAGCCGCAAGCCGATCCCTGTATTCGCCAGGGGGGATTTGAGTGACTTTGCGAAAGATCATCCCGAAGTAGCTCTGACTACAGAAGCCCACTTCCTCGCTCACTTCGGCGATTGTCTTGCCGGTTAGCATTAGCAACTCTTTTGCTTTTTCAACGCGAAAGTGGGTCAAGTGGGTCACGAAGGATTGCCCGGTCACTTGCTTGAAAAAGCGGGCGAAGTGGCTCGCGCTCATGTGCGCGACCGATGCGGCATGCTGCACCATGATGGGCTCTTGATAGTGCTGGTCCACAAACTCGAACACCGGCCGCAGGCGGTCCAAGTCCTGACGCCTGCGGCTGAACACTGACTCGGAACCCTGATAGGCTGCATAGTGAACTGCCAGCAGAGCCAGAATCATTTTCAGATAGGTTTTCACCAGGAGCCGCTGTGGAGCGGACACCGCCGGAAGCTCCGCCGCGATATTTCGCATTAGCCCCAATACCTTGCCAGGAACACCGGTCTTAGCGGGCATGACGTGCGGAAACCGCGGATCCTGCGCGAGGAAGGGCATCAAGTATTGCGTGTCGTCGCTGAACCCGTAACGGGGACCTGTCACCTCCGGCAGAAAGAAAAGATGAATGCCTTTTGCCGTAACTCCGCGATGGCCGCTCAAACGGTGGAACAGGGTGCTCCCCATGAGGAACAGATCGCCGCGGCAGACCGTAATGGAACGGTTCAAGACCTCGAATGTGATCTCTCCGGAATCCACGAGCACGAGTTCAAAGTACTCATGCCGATTCATCCTGATAGGAGTGTATTTGCCGAAGGTCCAGAAGCGCACATCGATCGGAAGCGCCGGGTCGAAACGCCATGCGTGAACCCCGGCAGCATTGATGTTGGGCGCAATGAAGAGGTTCGCGTCCTCCCACTTGTTCCTTGCCATGTCCGTCTCCGGTCCCTAACGTTATCACGCCAGCGGTGAGCGTGGCAAACCGCCCGGACGGATTGGCGGATTTACACCAAGGAATGCTTGAATCCTTATAGACCCCTCGCGGGTAGCGATGTACTCTCGACTGCAATGAGGCGGTCACTGCTCTATTGGGGGTGGCTTATCTGCGAGTCCAACTTGAGTGCCAGGAGGTTTGCGATGCGGTTCGGTATAGCAATAGGGCTGGCGGTTGTCTTTTTGTCGGCCAGCGCGTTTTCTCAGTCGAATGTCGCCAGCATCACGGGAATCCTCACGGATCCCTCGGGTGCCGTGGTCCCCAATGGCGACGTCACCATTACCAACGTCAACACCGGGATCGTCTACGCTACCCGCACCAACGAAGCTGGTGTGTATGCGGCGCCCTCCTTGATCGCCGGCCCTTACGATGTCGAGGTACGTGCGGGCGCCGGGTTCAAGTCGAAACAGATCCAGAACGTTGTCCTGGAGGGTGGACAGAAGATGCGGCTCGACGTAACGCTGGAGGTGGGTGCGGTCACGGAACAGATCGAGGTGAAGGCCACTACGGCACCCCTCCAGCAGGAGACGGCGGAGATCAGCGAGACGATTGCCGCCAGCGAGATCCTGGGTCTGCCGTTGGGAAGACGCGAGCCTCTGCAACTGATGTCCCTCTTCGCGGGGATTACGACGGTCGGAAGCGACCCCAATAGCATGCAGTATTACGGCGCGGTGAGCGTCAGTGGCGGACGAGCCTTGGGGAACTCGGTGGTGGTCGATGGCGCCCCGCTAACCCACATTGGCGGCTGGACCGAGTCCCCGGGTTCCATCGAGGCATTCCAGGAAATAAAACTCCTTTCCAGCACCTACTCAGCCGAGTATGGGCGGACCTCCGGAGGGGTGTTTATATTTCAGGTCAAGTCGGGGACGCAAAACTACCACGGAACTGCCTACGAGTATCACCGCAACAGCGCCCTCAACGCGAACAACTGGGCAAACAACGCCAACGGGATCAAGCCGTCCAGCCTCATCCGCAATGAATTCGGAGCCAATTTTGGTGGGCCGATTCCACGAATGAAGCAAAAATTGTTTTTCTTTGCCAGCTACGAAGGAGTTCAAGAGCGGACCCCCCAAAACCGCACTCGTACTATTCCCGACCCCGCCATCCGCGGAGGCAACTTCAGCGGCCTCCCGGCAGTAATCAATGACCCGCTCTCCGGCGCTCCTTTCGCGAACAACACGATTCCTTCGAACCGCCTCGATCCGGCTGCCGTCAAGTTCCTCCAGTTGTTTCCCGCTCCTAATGTGGAAGGAACCTTCAACCCACGCTTTGGAATCCGGTCCAGCAACTGGTTTCTGGCTACCCACCACAATGAGCCTTTCAACAAAGGCGTCCTTCGCCTGGACTACACGCCGACGGATAAGGACAAGTTTTTCTTAACATATTCTCATATCAACGAAGGCCCATTCGACTTCGGTGCCGACTTCGCTAACGCCATCAACTCCGTCAATGGACCTCCCTCGCGGAATATGCCTCGAGTCTCGCTCGGATACACCCGGTTCCTCCGCCCGAACCTGACCAACGAGTTTCTCGCCTCCGTACAACGGGATCCGAGAAAGCAAGCGCCCTTCTTCAAGTTCGACGTCACTGCTGAGCTTGGAATCCAGAGAAAGACTGGCGAGTATTTGCCGAGCGTCGGGATCAGTGGTTTTGGCGGTTTTGGGAATAGCTTGGCCAGCCAGTGGATCAACCAGCCGGCCGTTCTCAGTGACATCACCACGTTGCTTCGGGGTCGCCATACGCTGCGGTTTGGCGCGCAACTGTACCAGAATCAGTACTGGTACATCGGCAATTCTAACAGCAGCGGCAATTACAGTTTCAACGGAGAGATTACCGGACTGGGAAGCGCCGGCCGGGACCACCCGCTGAACGCCCTGGCGGATCTGTTGTTGGGCGCGGTCAAGACCGCGGGGATCTCCGCCCCCCAGATCCCTGTCAACCGCCTGAACTACAACCTGGGCATGTTTGCCAATGACGACTGGAAGGTCACCAGTCGCCTTACGATAAACCTAGGGCTGAGGTATGAGTTCGAAAAGAAGCAGATTGTGAAGAACAATGTGTACTCGCGCGTGGACCTTGCCACGGGCAACCTGCTGGTAGCGGGGAAGAACGCCTCCCGGAACCTCAACCTCAACAACGACTACCTAAACTTTTCGCCTCGTCTCGGGGTGGCTTATTCGCTCAATGACAGGACCGTCATTCGTTCGGGGTTTGCCATCTTTCACTCCAACTTCTGGGTGGACAACGGCGAATTGGTGAACTATACCGGATGGACAGCGAGCCGGGACTTTGTGGATCAGGGCCTGAGTCGCGCCCAGCCGTTCACATTCCGCGAAGGCTTTCCGGTAGAAGAGGTTCCGGCGGTAGGCGATCCGCTGGCGGCCTTTGCCGCCGCCACGCCGGGAAGTCCGCTCTCGGTCACCAATTCGACCTACAATCCGAATGACAGGTTACCCTACAACATCCAATGGAACTTTGGTATTCAGCGGGCAATCGGTTTTGATACGGTCCTGGATGTCGCCTATGTTGGGAGCCGAAGCGTACGTCTGGACCGCGGGGTTGCGGCCAACAACCCAAGGCTCGATAGGGCGCCGGCTGTAGTCATCGACCGCGTACCGATCCAGCAGGTGCGGCCCTTCCCCAACCTCTCGGACTTTGGCGCCGTTTTCTACGATGCCACCGCAAACTACCATTCTTTGCAGGCGAAGGCCAACAGGCGGTTCCGCGCCGACTTTAGCCTGGACGCCAGTTATACGTTTTCCAAGAACATAGACACGGCATCCAATCAAGCCGACTCCTTTCAGATCCCGTGGCAGTTCGCCAGCCTGGAACGTGCGCTCTCGAGCCTCGATCGCACGCACGTGTTCTCGCTCGGGTCGGTCTATGCGCTCCCGTTCGGCAAGGATAAGTCCTATTTCAGCGGCAACCGGCTGGTATCTGCCCTGTTGGGCGGCTTTCAGGTCAACGGGCTGCTGCTTGCCTCCAGCGGCGTCCCCTTTACCATCACTCAAAGAAAAACGAATCTGCTTCTCGCCTCCCAGCGCCCCGACGTGATCGATCCTAAGAACCTCAGAGGCAGAGTGGCGGAGCCGCAGTTCGTTGGAGCCGCGCGAACCTGGTTGATCCGGACCGGCGAACCTGGCTTCCCGTTCCGCCCGTCCAGCAACGTCGGCATCGGCAATCTTGGCCGCAACACGAGCCGTGCACCCGGATTCTGGAACGTGAATCTGTCGGTCTTCCGCACATTTCCGATCACCGAGAAGGCCCGCCTGGAGTTTCGCTTTGAGGCCTTCAACGCCCTCAACCACGTGAACTTCCTTGGTCCATCGGGCTTCATCGACAGTGCCGGCTACGGGTTGAGTACTGGCGCGTCGCCCGCGCGCGACTTGCAACTCGGAGCGCGGCTGTCGTTCTAGTGACTGGTGAATAAGCTTTTCTCTTAAGACCAAACGATGAGACCAAGAAACAAGGAGATTCAAATGAGTATTGTGCGCCGAAAAGTGGCCGGGGTCCTTCTCTTGTTCGTGGCGCAAGCGCTGTCGGCGGGAAACTCTCCGGCCAAAGGCCCGTTGCGCGCGCATCCGACCAATCCACGCTACTTTACGGATGGAAGCGGAAGGGCGATCTACCTGACCGGTTCGCACAATTGGAACAACCTCGCGGACAGCAAACTGCCCCTGGTGTTCGACTACGACGCCTACATGGATATGCTGGAGAAGCATGGCCACAACTTCATCCGCCTTTGGAGGACGTGGGAGCAGGTCAAGTTCACCTATGGCTCGTCGGAGGCGACTCCGCCTCCCGGAGGAGGGTTTTCTTATGTCGAGCTCTCACCCTGGCCCCGCATCGGGCCCGGGATCGCACTGGACGGAAAGCCGAAGTTTCAGTTAAAGCAGTTTGACCAGAAATACTTCGACCGGTTGCGATCCCGGGTCAGCTCCGCCGGGAAACGGGGCTTTTACGTCTCGGTAATGCTGTTCGAGGGCCACGGTGCCCTTCTCTCCCAAGCTCCGTGGTGCTGGGATGGCCATCCCTTCCATGTCAAGAACAATCTGAATGGGATCGATGGGGACCCGGATGGCGACGGCCGGGGGGTGGAGGTCTACACGCTGCGGATTCCGGCCATTACCGCTTTACAGGAAGCCTACGTGCGCAAGGTCATCGATACCGTTAACGACCTGGATAATGTGCTTTACGAGATCGCCAACGAAACCACCACGTATTCCACCGAATGGCAATACCACCTGATCGATTTCGTTCACGACTATGAGAAGCGGAAACCGAAGCAACACCCGGTCGGAATGTCATTTCAGGCGTTCAGAAGAGGAAAAGGAGATCCTGTCTTCACCAACGAGACTCTTTTCCGGAGCCGGGCGGATTGGATCTCGCCATACGCTGCTTGTTTCGGCCAATTGCCCGGAGCCAACACGTGCAAGGATGGATACGGGGACGACCCGCCGGCCGCGGACGGCGCAAAGGTCATCATCAACGACAGCGATCACGTCTTCGGCATCGGAGGTGACCGCATGTGGGTATGGAAGAGCTTCACCAGAGGATTGAACACAGCCTACATGGACCCCATGGGTCCGACATTTCAGTGGCGGCGCATGAACAAGGTGTGGGATTTGGAGGATGCCCGGAGGGCCATGGGACACACGCTGCGCTTTGCCAAGCGCATGGACTTGGCTCGCATGGTGCCGCGCGGCGACCTGGCGTCGACGAAGTATTGTCTGGCCAACCCGGCTGCCGAATACCTGATCTATTCGCCGGATGGCGGCAACATAAGTGTGGACCTCACGGCGGCATTAGGAACACTACGCGTGGAATGGTTCGATCCGGCGACGGGCAAATCCACGCCGGGCGGTTCCACCAAGGGCGGCGCGAAGAGGACCTTTACCCCGCCTCTTGCGGGTGATGCGGTCCTGTATCTGCGCAAGTGAGAGGAGGAGCAGTTTCCCGTCGGGGGATTGGCTTCTATCCAGCGCCGACGGCGTCGACCGCCAGAGCGGCGGAAAGACGGCTTCGTGGGTTCGTTCGCCAGAGCCCAACCCTAAGTCGCGGCGAGTGGCTTGAGTTCCAGGAGGCTGAGTTGCACCGCAGAGAGCGCCGAGGTCGCAAAAAGACCATAACCATGTTCCTTTGCGTTCTCAGCGCGCTCTGCGCTGAGACCGCGGCCGCCCATGCCCTACTGGCGAAAGCCGACCCTGCGGGCGCCTTCTACAATCGCGGGGTCGAGCTTCAGGAAGCGGGTGATCTGCAGGGCGCGCGCCAGGCCTACGAGAAGGCGCTGGAGGTGGCGCCGCAGCGCGTGGAGGCGCTCTCCAATCTCGGACTCGTTCATCTACAACTGGGAGCCAACGAGAAGGCAATCGAGTACCTGGGGAGAGCGCTCAAGATCAGCCCCGGCCTGACGGCGCTTCGCGCATTCCTGGGTCTCGCCTATTTCCGAATGGGGCAGTTCGAGCCGGCTCACCGCGAAGTCGCAAAGGCTTTGAAAGACCAGCCGGAGAACCCGCAGGCCCTCCACCTGAATGGGCTGTGCCTCTTCAAACTCGACCGGCTCCAGGAGGGGATTGCGGCGCTGGCGGCCGCCTTGAAAGCGAATCCTAAGAACTTGGAGGCTGCCTATACGCTGGCTACCGCCTACGTAGCTAACGGCCAACCCGACCAAGCCGAAGCCCTGCTGGAAGGGCCCCTGCGATCGGTCTCGAGCGCGGAAATCTACTTGGTGCGTGGCCGGATTCAGGGCGCCAAAGGCAATTTCCGGCAGGCGGCGCAAGACTTGACCGAAGCGAAGCGGCTCAACAGTGAGTTGCCGACGCTTCGCACCCAGCTCGGCCTTACATTCACCCGTCTCGGCGACTATCCGCGCGCGATGGACGAGTTCCGCGCCGCGCTTGTCTCCAACCCGAGCGACTTCGAGGCCAACGCCTTCCTGGGCTGGCTGTATGTCCAGGACAGGCGGTATCAGGAAGCAGCGGAGTTCGTGAAGGAGGCGCTGCGCCAGAGACCCGGCGACGGGGCGTTTCTCTACAA
>JAMCZD010000213.1 GCA_023473405.1 Candidatus Omnitrophota bacterium | reverse complement strand
GGAAGGAGGAAAGTGAAACCAGAAAAAAAAGAAAATATTTTTCCAAAGGGAAGTTGGAAGGGGAAAAACCAACTCGAAACTTTCCGCGCTGACGATGCCTCAGGTCAAAATGAGAATTGCTGCCGAATCCCGGGCCTGTTTCAAAATCGGCTCAAGGCATGGGGATGTCCGGGCGCCGCTCCTTCCAGGTGCGGGCCTTCATATTGCCCAGCCAGGGTTGAATAATTGCTTGTTGTAGATCAATCGTGGCGAAGGCGATCGGTTTCTCAGCCGTGGCCTCGGCGAGGACCTTGCCGGTGGGGTCAACAATAAAGGTGCGCATGTCATAGCTCGAGGTAACCAGGTAAACGTGGTTCTCAATCGCCCGAGCTCGGGCCAGCACCTCGCTGCCTCCCCAGATCGGCAGTAATATCATTTCCGCGCCCTGCTTCGCCAATGCACAGGCCGTTTCAGCGAATTGCAGGTCCCAGCAAATCATGATTCCTATCTTGCCGAAATCAGTGGAAAATACCGGGTATGAATCGCCCGGAGTGATGCCTGCCTCGACCTCCTCGCGAGGCAGGTGGGTCTTGCGATAGGTCCCTGCCAACTCACCCTTGCGCCCCATCAGGACGGCAGTGTTATACACGATGGGGCCCGCGCGTTCGTAAATCCCGGCGACAATATAGCAACCCAGCTCTCGGCTCAGCTCGCCTAACCGTTTCGTCGTAGGCCCGGGCACAGGTTCGCCGGCCTCGATATAGCTTTTCCCGGTGCCAATCACCGTGATCCCTTCGGGCAAGCAGACTAGATCGGGCTTCTCTGCCGCGGTTGATTGGACCAACCGGCAGAACTGCTCCACATTCTCCGCCGGCGTTTTCGCCGCGCTTGGACGGTGATGAATGGTTACAACCCGCGCGACACGCGGCCGGGGAACCGGGTCTTTCCATAGTTGAATATCATCCCACCAAACGGTGCCTTGCGCGCACCACCCCATCGAAAGCTCGATGATTGCGCGCCGCGATTTCTCCGGCGCGGTGGCGATCACTTTTGCCTGTGTCCACAAGCCTTTCTCACTCGTGTCCATCGCGTAATCAGGTTGGCTCACGCGCCGGCCATCCTCACCCAACCAGTCCAACCGCGCGATGGCGCAACGCTCCGGAAAGTCCATCCGCCGCGTCCGGTAATAGGCAGTCAGACGGTAAGTCCCGCCCGGCACGATGCCGTCCACCTGATACCGCCACGAGCCGAACGCAGCCGGGTTCTTCTGGCCGTCGATTCTAAGCGCCCCCCGCCCCTGGCGTCCTCCTCTTTGATCAACCGAAAAGTGGGGCTCAATCTCCGGTCGCGGCGCCCAGGTGAACCAACCCGCCGGCGCAGCTTCTCGGGCCGTCGGCACGGCGAAATTGCTGAACTTGACTATCGCTTGCGCCGGATCAGGCCCAAACTGCTGGCCCCGGCTCGTGATTGCTTGCAGGCAAACGACCGCCGCCATGACCGCGAGGCTTATCGGCAAGCAACCAAGCAAGACCGCTGGCCGATTCGCGGATCGGTCGTTAACGCATCGGGTGTGCCTCACCGAGCGTCTGGTTTTCATTTGCCAGTTACTTTGCCAATTCGAGCTTAACGTAGTCTAACCCGGCCATATAGGACTTGACCGCCGCCGGGTTGGCGCCAACGATTGCAATCCCCAACCGGTGCTCGCCTGCGGCCAGATCGTGCGTTCCCATGGCCAGCGGTCCACTGGGAACAACCTCGGGATCGTAAAGGTCGATGGGATCACCGAGTTTCTGACCGTCGAGATAGAGTTGCACGATGCCGTAGTCGCGAGCCTTGGTGAGCTGAAGGGTTAGCCGATAGTGACCACTCTCCGCCACCGGCAAGGCGAGTTCGAGCAGGTCGCCCGGTTTCGCGTCAGTCCACCAGAGATGGGACGAGTTGCTCCAGGTGCCGGCGAAGCCATCCAGATTTTGCTCGTGAGGATTTCCGCCGGTATAACGCGGGATTTTCATTCGCTCGCCTTCAAGCGCGCCTTTCACGACCGGGTTGACGATCTCCGTCCAGTATCCTATGCGATCGCCCAGTGGCAACGGCGGATATGCATCGGTTCCATCGGCTGACAGATACCAATAAACCCGTGCAGCATAAAGCGTGGGCCGTTGGTTCGGATAATACTTCTCGATGGCGCCTTCAAAAGAACTGTGGAAAGGGATGTTATCGGTAATCTGCCACCGATTGACAGACACGTGCCCCTTGTTGCCCATCGAGATCGTCTGGTCGTGGTAAGCATTCTGGAACAGGGTGGGATTGCACCACGCGTATCCAAAGTAATCCTCTGATCCCGTCCCTATGGTCGAGGGGAATTTCTCGCCATCGACAAAAAACTTCTCATCGCCTTCGCCCCACCATCCGCCGCGCGGGTTCCAAACGTGCAGCATTACACCGCAATATCGGCCGCCGCCTTTAGTCTTGAGCATCGTCCAGTCAATCTTGCGTTCGGCTTCAGCGGGAAGAAAGGCATCCCGATGCCATTTCGCATGGAACCGGCCCAGCTTGGCCATCTCCTCGTGCACCGGCGCCGTTACGATCTCCAGTTGAACCTTGCGCTCCTGCTGGCTCTCATTAGTCAGCTTGAGCTCGAACCCCTTGGCAAAGGGCATGAACCAATGCGAATACCACCACCCGTCTTCAGTCAGCCCGCTGGGCAGAGAGCGATACGGATTCGCGCCCGCGGCCGTGCCAAAGAAATCACCCAACGGTGCCCACACGCTGGGTGCGCTCTCGCCGTCCCACCGAATTTGGATGGTCCACTCGCGCAGTGTGTCACGGTCCGCTTGGTCCACCGGCGGGACCAGTTTCAGTCGGATCGTCTTGATTGCCCCTGGCCCTGTGGCTTGGCGGATCGTCGATTCCGCACCCCCGGCCAGACTCAGCTCATGGACCCGAACTTTTTCGCCCGTGGCGGGTCGCATGAACGGTCCGCAATTTTCCAACGCTATATTCGCCTGATCCAGTGCCGCGGCCTCGTCAGATGAGAGTTGCCGCTTAAACGTGGGCACCTGGGTGCCTGCCGGTAAGGTATCATAATCAAAGTGAAAATATTGGCCCCAATTGGCGTCTGCGACAATCTTACAGGATTTCTGGTAGGGAATCGGCGTGTAGTTGTCCCAACCGGTAGCCACCGTGTGGACCAAGGCCGAACGGGTGAACGGCTCGTTCTTCCGGTCGAAATAACCGATGAACGGCAAATCTACCGCCGGCTCGGCGTCGCCATCGAGGTAAATTCGCACGTGCCCATCCTTGGGCGCAGCCGACCATATGCGCCAAATGCAACCCGGCCCTTTCATCTCGGCCAATACGAGCTGATCGCCTTCCTTGCGGATGTAGCCGTCTCCGTCCCCGTTGGCATCCCAATCAACATACTTGCCACTGGCGGCATCGTATCGGCTGTGACGATCGTAACTGGACCACTGGGCGCATTGTTCGCCCGTCTCCGGCAATACCGCCAGATGTTCCATATCCGTCAGGCGCTTGATCAGGTCCACGTAGCTAAACGCCGCACCAACCGCGGCAAATGGGCCAAACACCATTGCAATCGCCAGAACACACAGCAACTTTCTCATTTGATTGGGTCTTTCTGCTTAATTCTTCACTTTCTTCCAAACACACCGCTTCTCTCGCCTCTTGTGCATGCGCCACCGCGTCGTCTGGCAACGCTAACCCGGCCAAACGCACTCCCCAAACAGTCTTGTTCCACGGATCAGGATCGAATCCTATCCAAACCACCGTGCACGTTCAAGCGATCCTTTTCGGCCTCACTCCCCAGACTGTGGGATAGAACACGCTCTGCCAAGTCCGATTTCGGCCTGGGGCGAGACGCAAGCGAGGCGTGTTTCCTGGACGACGACACTCAACGAGCGAGCGACAAAGCCCCCGGCCAAAAGCTGACTTGGTCCAGATGTCTATTGCGCCGCGAAGCGTCTTGTGAGTAATTAGTGGGGCGAATACCGCAACCCATTGCAAACGACCGTGTCCACCCGGTCCAGCGACATCGGGTAATTGGCTGCGAACCTTGAAGACCAAAAGGATCGCACCCTCTTCGCGACGGCTGCGCGAGTTGAACAGAGCTGGGAATCGAATTCGCCTTGGATGTCACTTGAGTTATGGAAATCATAGAGAAAACCAACCGGCGATTCAGCCGCTTTGCCCTGCCCAGAATGGGCTATCTCTTGGCGCTGTGCATCGTCCTGGGATTAAGCGGTGGCGTTATGTTGGACCGGATTCTGTTGATGGCCCTCGTGCCGTCCAGTGCCGTTTCCGACTTTCGTCTCATCTCCGAGGCCTGGAACATCATCGAGCGCCACTACGTGGACCACGCGGCCGCAAAGCCACGGACGCTCACCTACGGGGCCATTAGCGGAATGGTTGACTCTCTAGGCGATACCGGCCATAGCACCTTTCTCACCCCGGAGATGGTTAAACAAGTGAATGAATTCGAGCGCGGGCATTACCAGGGAATCGGGGCCGAAGTGCAAATAAAGGAGGGACACGTGGTAATTGTCGCTCCCATCGATGGGTCCCCTGCCCAGCAGGCACACCTGCAACCCGGGGATATGATCCTGAAAGTTGACGACCGCGACATTACCGGCCTGCCGCTCAGCCAGGTCGTTGCGCGCATCTCCGGTCCACCCGGCACCAAGGTAACGCTCACCATTCTTAACCCCGTAACCGGCAAGACCCGAGACGTAACCTTGGTCCGCGCCTCAATCGAGTTGGACGAGATTACCTGGCAGCTTCTTCCAGGCACACAGGTCGTGCAGTTGCGCATAGCGAGCTTCAATGAAGGTGTAGCGGACAACCTCAAAAAGGCCTTGATCGAAATCAAACGCGAAATGCCAATCGGGCTTGTCCTCGACCTCCGCAATAATCCCGGCGGCATCCTGAACGAAGCCATAGCGACTGCCAGCCAGTTCCTGACCAATGGAAACGTCCTGCTCGAAAAAAATGCAAAGGGCAAGATTAAACCCATCCCCGTCAAGATCGGCGCCGAGCTCCCCAACCTCCCGATGGTCGTGCTGGTAAATGGCGGCTCCGCCAGCGCCGCCGAGATCGTGGCGGGTGCGTTGCAGGATGCCAAGCGCGCTCCGCTGGTCGGGGAAACCACCTTCGGAACCGGCACCGTGCTTAGCGAGTTTCCTCTCTCGGACGGATCGGCTCTGCTCCTGGCTATCCAGGAGTGGCTGACTCCGGACGGGCATACCATCTGGCACAAAGGGATCACACCCAATGTGACCATTGCCCTTCCTCCCAATGTCGTTCCACTCTACCCAGAGGCTGAGCGAGACATGACCGCGGCGCAACTCGAAGCCAGCAAAGACGACCAGCTCTTGCGTGCAATCAACATGCTTACCCAGATCCCTCACCAAGCGTTCCAATGGCCACACCAGCCCTGAAGAACGAAAGAGACATAAAGGACGCGGGTTCCACACCCTACGCCCCACGCTCCACACGCTCCACGCTTCTTCTTGCCCTCCCGCCCGGTTGTCTCCTAAGCTTTTACCTATGCTTGGATTGCAAACCTTAAACCGTTATTTCAAATGACCGCGCCAACTGCCAAAATCACTCACTACACAAAGATTCCTGCCGAGAAATTTGGAGACTCAGCACCGGGGGTCACCATCCGCCGGGTAATCGATGAAGAACACGACGGTGCCCCTGTTTACGTCTTGCGGGTGATCGAAGTGGCCGCCGGAGGCCACACACCCGAGCATGCCCACCCTTACGAGCACGAGAATTTTGTTATCGAAGGAAAGGGCCGTGTTCTGATCGGTGAAAACTGGCACGAGGTAGGGGTAGGCGACGTGGTTTTCGTACCCCCAGGCATCCGCCATACGTATATCAATGACGGCGATACCCCGTTCAAATTCCTGTGCGGCATCCCGGTTTCCCGGCTCATACTATCGTAGAACACCTCCGAGTCTGCTGTATCGCGGTTTCCAACCCGCTTCGCATCGGGCCGGCGCACGGTCTGCCGATTTGGAAATCGGCGACCCAGCAGGATAGGAATCCTGCTACGCCGTCCGTTCGGTCACTTCTACTTGCAGCGAACCAGCACGCGCAGACGCTTGGCTAAAAATGACTCTGCATTTCCGGCAAAGGTCCAGTCCGGGCTATTCGCCGGCTGATTGCCAATACCCATGTCCGCATGATTGCCGGTCGTCCAGTGATTTATGGCGAAGAGCGTCTGCCGCGCATCATGGTTGTGGACCTGCATGCAGCCATAACCGTCGCGCGGGTCTGCCGGCTGATCGCCAAAGTCATAGACATCACCCGAGGCATTGGGCACGTTTGCGCCATTGGCGGCGGCATAGTTGTCAGGCCAAAACTCGATGTTCCCGCCCGCCAAGTTAGTGCCGTTGACAATCCCCTTCACGTTTGAATAGACATCGAGGTTCGCCACGCCCTGTTGGAAGCGGCCACCCGACTGGACAGTCGGCACGCCAATCTTCTTCAAGTTGTCCGTGAAGGCGTCCATCGACACGTAAACGTACTGTGTGTTGCCGTCCCGGCCTTGTAACTCGAGGAAATAGGCGATTCGATCGAACGTCTGGCTGATCTTGCCGCTGTTGTCAACGTCGTAACTGATCGCAGGACCAAGCTTGCTCAGGTCGAGGTCATAGACAAGCTGGTATTCCTTGGCCTCAGGCACCTTCATAGACAGCAGATCGCGCTTCGGCACAGTCCCGGCGCGGAATGCTCCAGCAGGCAGGCCCGCGCTATTCATCAGGTTCGGTTCCGCCAGCATGCTCCAGGCAAACCGCATCGCCACCGGGTGTTTCACGCCTGGCGCGGACAACACCACCGTCGAACCGTCGAGCCGCGCCTCGGCAGGCACGAAACCGCCTTCGTCGGCATCTATGATTTCGAACCAGGTCAGCGGTTTGCCGTCGCGGCTAGCCAACCCGGTGCCAGCATGGTCAAAACTCACGCGGAGTGCGTCGCCATCGACAACCATCTCCTTGAAGGTCGGACCGGAACATTCGAGGTCCGATTGGCCGTATGTCTTGGCCAGGGCCCACAACGCCAGGCGATGTCCCACATCCTGTTTGTCGGTGGGATGAATGTCTTTGAGGTTGCCGATGTCGTTGATCACCACCATACCGGTGTTGGGAATGACCTGCGCGGCGGCTTGCGCCTCCCAAAACTCGCCAATGACTTCCGGGTTGCCACCATAATTGAATGGAGCGATCTGCACGAAATAAAATGGAAAATCACCCTCGCCCCAGATTTGGCGCCAACCGCCAACCAGCGCCTTCATCCGTTCGGCATACCGCATCCCCTCGCCATTGTTGGACTCGCCCTGATACCAGATCGCCCCGCGTATGGCGAAAGGACAGAGTGGATGGATCATCCCGTTATACAGCGCCGTCGCGTTCTGCAAGTCGCGGGGCGGGAGTAATTCTTCTGGATAAGTCGGCATGGGGGGAACGAGCTTGCCCTTGGCCAGGGCATCCCGCGCCGCAGCCAGCCAATGTTCCGTATCCTTCAGCGTCTGTTCGAGGCGCTCCTTATGAAGGCTGGTGCGCGGATCACCCAGTTGAACCCGTTTGTACTCCTCCTTCAGCGAAGGCACCAGGGCATAACCTTCCGGCGGCGTCCAAGGCTGGATAAGTGTGCCGCCCCAGGTGGCATCGATCAATCCAACAGCTACCCCGAGCTTCTTGTGCAATTCCCGACCGAAGAAATAGGCGGCTGCTGAAAACCCGTTCCAGCCTCCTTCGGCCACAGTCTTGGGCGAACACACCTTCCAGGTGCCATCCATATCGTCCTGCGGTTCCGGGGTCCAGCGGTTGGGCACCATAAGCAGGCGTATGCCGGAATAATCAGCCGCGGCGATTTCCTCCTTGGCGTTGCGGGACATGCCGATCCCCATTTCCATGTTCGATTGTCCCGAACAGAGCCAGACCTCGCCGATCATCACGTCCTGGAAGCTGACGGTGCTCGAGCCTTTCACCGTGAGCATATATGGGCCGCCCGCTTCCATCTCCGGCAAAACGGCCTTCCATTCGCCGCGGTCATTCGCCTGCGCCTGGCGGCTCTCGGCCCCAAGCCGAACCGTTACCGTCTCGTCAGGTTCCGCCCAACCCCAGACAACCATGGGCTTTTCCCGCTGCAGAACCATGTGGTCGGAAAACACCTTTGGCAGCCGGACCGCCGCCTGGACCGAAGGACTGTAACCGGTCGCCGCCACGATCATCGTCGCCACAAGATAAATGATCCAAGAACGCTTTGCGCTCCGCTGACTTCCTGTCTTCATAATGTGCATTCGCTATTTCAGTCATTATTCTTTTCCGGCTGCAAGGAGTTTTGTCGCCGTGGCATCCTTGACGAACGTCATCACCTTGACCTCGCCCGGGGCCAGGGCGGGTTCGAAGACGCGCCGATCCATTTCTTCACCAAGCCCCGCGACCAGCGCCACGGGTTCGCCCGTCAGGCTCCACAGCAACACCTGGTAGTGCTGGTCCTTGTCCAGTTTGATATAACGGTCCAGCGCCACCCGCGGACGCAGGATGAAGTTCGTGTCGGCATAGAAATCGAGAAAGATGCCGTCCAAATGGTATTTCCGCACCCAGTTGGTCAACCTCTGAAACTCGGCTTGGGCCAGGCTGAACCTAGGGGAAGGATTGCAGTTATAGCCGTCCCAGCACTTCTGCGCCTTGCCATCCGCCCCGCGTATCCAACTGTCCTCGAACTTGCGGTAGTCCATCGCCGGGTCCCAACCGAAGGTGGGAGGGGCGGGCGCCATCCGGATATTGGGTCTGAGGCCTTGCCTCGCTAGGGAGTGGCAGCCAAGGCGGCATCCGCCGTGGCTAGACCCGCTCCAGTCGCATTAGCGTCCCAACTGACGTCAGAAATGCTTCCATCTGGATTATGAATCTCACGGGTTCCCGGGGCGAGATACACGGCCGAACTCTCGAGGATAGCTTCCGCATCCGCTGCCGTTAGGGCGGAATTCTTTTGCGCCATCAGTGCCACGATACCCGCCACGTGCGGGCTGGCCATCGATGTGCCGCCCAGAAAATAATAAGAGAGATGGCCGCTATTGACCTGGTAAGGCCCCGCAATCCATGAGCCCGGCGCGGCGACGTCCAAGTCTTGCCCCGGAAGGGCCCGGCTGGAAGAATCGGTAATGTAGTAGTCATCCACGCTTGTCGGATCAGGAACCTCCCGCGCTATCCACCACAATGAATCTCCTGGATACCATTCCCCAATCCACCCCGAGGCGGCGACGGAAATAACCGGAGCGTAAGCCCCCGGGTAACCCATGCCGGCCTCCCCCTCATTCCCGGCAGCGGCCACGATGACAACACCTTTGCCAATGGCGTAGTCAATCGCCGCCTTCTCCATGGGGTCAAGTAACGGACCGCCCAGGCTCA
>JAMCZD010000513.1 GCA_023473405.1 Candidatus Omnitrophota bacterium | reverse complement strand
AGTTCCTCATGTTGGCGTGGGAGAGGTATTCCTGGTAGCGGGCCAGTCCAATGCCTCCAACCATGGTGCGCAGCGCCAACAAACCTTGAGCGGTATGGTGGCAGCGTTCGATGGCGCCAAGTGGCAGATTGCAAATGATCCCCAACCGGGCGGCAGCGGTGACGGCGGCAGCTTTATCCCTTCCTTCGGTGATGCGATGGTTGCAAAATTCGGGGTCCCCATCGGTGTTGCTTGCCGGGCAGTGGGCGGGACCAGTGTGCGCGAATGGCTGCCCAAGGGCTCGCATATGACCAATCAGCCAACCACCGGCGCGCATGTAATTCAGGTTGGCCCGCACGAGTGGGAAGCCTCGGGCGAATTATTCGACCGCCTGGTTCAATGTCTCAGGGCGTTTGGGCCCGGTGGCGTTCGTGCGATTCTTTGGCATCAGGGCGAATCCGATGCCGGCCAGGCCCGCAGTGGCTATCCGGCCGACCGCCAGATTAGCGGTCAGCAGTACTACGATTTTATGGAGACTCTTATTCTTGCCAGTCGCACGGGGGCGGGCTGGAACGTTCCGTGGTTCGTGGCGCAGGCAACTTACCATAGCGAACAAGACCCGGCAGACGAGGAATTCCGGATGGCTCAAGCGGCGCTGTGGCGCGGCGGGATCGTCCTCGAAGGCCCGGATACAGACGCCTTGCGGGCTGAATATCGCGCCGGGGTTCATTTCAACGCCCGAGGCCTGCGCCGTCACGGCGAGCTATGGGCCGAAAAGGTTGGCGCCTGGCTGAAGATGCATTTGTGAACCGCTCGCGCGCCAATGGTCCGCTACAATGGCTGACACGCTATCGCGCCGTGCTCAGTCTTTGATGGAATGAATTCAATGCTGTTACCGCCGTTGGTTGACCGTGAGCTGCGATGCGCCCTGCGAAAGAAAGATGCCTGCGCGACGCGGATAAAATTTGCGCTAGAGTTGGAAAACAGGCCGCAAAAGAAACCCTAACACCCTAACACAGGGATAGAATCTACTGAGCCAGTTGTTACTGTGAGGGATACTGTGGTCCGACCCCGACGCAACCGACTTCTAGACACGACCCCAATCCGATGTCCTGGCGCGTGTGCGCATTCCATTCTCATCCCACCGGCTCTCGGGCATGCAACTTGCGGAGACCACCGCATCGACCGCATTGCGGCCCACCAAAGCATAGAACAGTTCTGGGCTTGGCTGCACATTTCGGAGGCCGGCATGAAAGACATTCAGGTCTCCTCGATTGAGTCTGACTTTGATCTGCTTCGCCCGCTCCCCCTGATCGCGGTAGGTCAGGTGATCGAAGTCGGGATTAAGGTGCAGGTTCGCTTCCTCCAGATGAGGCGGCGGGTTCGTGCCCAGCAACCGGAGGGCGGCTCTGACAAGTCTAAAAGGTTTGGCGAAGCCTGGACGAACACGCTTGGTCTCAGGTATTGGGTAACGTTTCCGGCTCGTTCTACAATTGACCGGTGCCATCCTTTCGGGCAGGCTACCAACGCGTAAAAAAGCAAATGACAATATTGGAGTGCCCATGAACAAGTCTGTCGCCTTTCCGCTGGTTTTACTCGCTCTGCTTGCGCACCTGACGACCGCTGTGGGGGGAACGGGTGGTCCAAAGGGAGGCGAGACGTTGTACAACGGAATTCAGCTACCCGAGCAGTGGCCGCCTCAGTGCAACGAACTTTCGCTGGAGCAAGCCGTAGTGCCCTACTTGACGAATCCGCCACAGGTCATCCCCATCGACATTGGCAGACAGCTTTTCGTGGACGATTTCCTGATCGAGAGTACGACCCTGGAACGGAGCTTCCACCTGCCGACCTATCACCCCGCCAGCCCGGTCCTCAAGCCGGACAAGCCTTGGGAGTGCGAGAAGCGCGGCAAGGGTCAGGGACCGTTCGCGATGCCCTTCAGCGACGGGGTTTTCTACAACCCGCAAGACCGGCTGTTCAAGATGTGGTACCACGCCGACTATGGCAGCCCGCACCTGTGCTATGCCACCTCGGTCGATGGCGTCTCATGGGAGAAACCGCGCTTGGACGTGGTGCCGGACACCAACATTGCCTTCCCTCGGCCAGGCGGCGAGCGGGTAGTATGGCTGGACCCCGACGAGAAGAATCCCGGCAAGCGCTACAAGATGGTGGTCACCCGTGGCGGCGATGATCTCCTCAAGCCGGACGACGCGTGGTGGGGCAGCCGGTGCTCTCAATACGTCTTTTTCTCGGCCGACGGCATTCAATGGAATGACAAGCCGGCTGCCAGAACTGGTCCGTGCGGCGACCGCAACTCCGCCTTCTATAATCCGTTCCGTAAGGTATGGGTGTACAGCATCCGAGAGTATCGCCCGTTCGGCGGCATTGCCAGCCCGATGCGGTGCCGTCGCTACTTCGAAAGCCCGGACCTCGTGACCGGTTTGCCGTGGAAGTATGGGGAACCGCCGCTGTGGGTTGGCGCGGACAACCTCGACCGACGGCTCGAGTACCCGGAAATTCCGGAGTTGTACACGCTCGATGCTGTAGCTTATGAGAGCGTGCTCCTGGGCCTCTTCTCGATTCTGCGTCATGGCGCGGACCTCGCGGCTTTTCGTCCGAAGATCAACGAGGTCTGCGTCGGTTTCAGCCGCGACGGCTTTCATTGGTCGCGCCCGGACCGCCGATCCTTCCTCCCGGTGTCGGAAAACAAGGAAGACTGGAACTGGGGCAATGTGCAGTCGGTGGGGGGCTGCTGCCTGATTGTGGGTGATCAACTTTGGTTCTACTGCAGCGGGCGTAGAGGCGATGCTCCCTTCTTCCACGACGCGGGTGGCAGCACGGGATTGGCGGTCCTGCGGCGGGACGGTTTTGCGTCGATGGATGCAGGCGACCAAGGGGGTGTCCTGACCACTCGTCCTGTCCGCTTCAGTGGCAGATACTTGTTCGTGAACCTCAACACCGATCGGGGCGAACTGCGCGCCGAAGTGTTGGACGGCAAGGGTCAGGCCATTGCGCCCTTCACATGCGGTAACTGCCTGCCCGCACGAACAGACAAGACACTCTTTCGCCTGGCCTGGAAGGGCGCCTCCGACCTGGGCACGCTGTCGGGGCGAGCGGTTCGGTTCCGTTTCCACGTGCAAAACGGCTCGCTCTACGCCTTCTGGGTGAGCCCCAGTAGGTCGGGTGCCAGCCACGGTTACGTTGCCGGGGGTGGACCGGGGTTCACAGGGCCAACTGATACCGTAGGTGCGGCGGCGCTTCATCCTCAGGACTTCAGTTTTATTTGTCCCGTGCAAATTCAAGCACTATCCCACTTAAATCGGGGTCGGACCATAGCAAGTGGTTATAGGTCAATAACTTGGTTAGTTCGATAACGATACAAATGGCTATTGCGGATCTTTTTTGCCACCGCTTTTCGCCCATTGGGAGTTCATCGACAGCCACCTCCAGTAAACCAAACCGCACGGTCTACACGCTGCTTTTGCGAGTCGTCAATAATCAGCAAGCCAGCGTGTCTCGCTATCGAATTTGGGATTTAGGAATTGGGATTTGGGATTTGGGATTTGAGGGCGCTGGTGAAATGGCAAGGAATTCATTGGCGCAATCCGAGACTGGGCCTGAACCCCTGCCTCGCTAGAGTTCGAATTACCTCCATTGCCGCCTTAACGGGCTGGACGGAATGGAAACCTCATCCGTCTCTTCCGCCGAATCCTTGGTCAAAGCGTCCTTTCACGGTATTGATTTGGCTTGGCACGGACGGCTCACCAGCCGCGCACCGTCTTTTCCGCCACGAAGCGACGCACCTTATGGAACGGCGTCGTTGACGCTCGCATCTTGGACCGCTGATACAGCGGAATGCCGGAAGGCGCTTCGTCTTGCGGTTTGATTTCAATAACGGTGCTGCCGCGGAACTCGCAGCTATACTGCATCTGTTGCGGGGCTCCCTCGTTAATGGTGTAGGTTGACTTCTGTGTCCTCACCGGAAACGTGAGGGTAATTGCCGCCCCGGCCTGCGGACCGTCGAACATCAAATATCGCCCGATCCAGTACGGCTCGGTGGACAATTTGACAGAGCCGAATCCCAACTCTCGTTTGTCCACCCAGGAAGGGATGCGAACGGCGATGCTGCGCGCTTGCTTGTTGCGAAGCACAACCTTTCCCTCGTAAGGCAGGCAACTCTCCACATCCACAAGACGGCCGGCCCGGTTCAGGAACAGATTGACGACAGCCCGGTCGACGGTTTCGCGGAGCGTGCCTTCCCAAGCGTAATAAAGTCCCTGGGTAGCGTTTCCCGTGCAACACTGAAGTCCTATCGGATTGGGAATCATGTTCGCCAGGGATAACCCGGCAAACGACCCGATGCTGCGCTTAATGACATTGTCGAAGCACACTTCGCCCGGCGCCTTTTTGGAGGTCGTATCCGGTGCATCTTTGAACCGCTCCACCACCGTTTCAAGCAAATCTGCCCGCGTGAATTGTTGTTCAACCAGATGGTTTCGGACGACCGCGTCCACATCGTCCCAATAGTCGCCTGCTCCCAAATCTGAAAGCCGCACGGCCAAACCTACAAGATCTCCTAGCGCACAACCCTCCATGAGATTCATCGCGCCCGGATAGCAGTTGACCCAGCCCATTCGGGCAATCCCCTGAGTCAACGTAAATTCGTAAGCCCGGCGCACGAATTCGATGGCGCGGGCATTGTCGGTGGCTCCTCCGTAAGCCAGCAGGCCGCGCAGGGCGATGGCCCGGCAGTGGAAATGCGTGTACCAGTGGCCCAGTTCCGAGCCCGCAGTGAACAGGGGATCGGGCTGCTGTGGAGCGATGTGACCGGGCAATCCCTTGCGATCGCCGTTTGGATCGGCCACTCCTCCCCAGAATCGTGGCAGCATGCAATAATTGGCCAGTTTCGTGGCAAGCTCGAGCGCCACCTTACTGCCGCTCTGTTCGTACCAGTGAGCAGCGCCATAAAGCTGGTGGCCATGCATTCCGACCACGGAGCCTTCGCCACCGTCCGTCTCGATCTTCGCCTCGTCCTTGTTGAGCCAACCGGACCTCGGATAGGCGCAAGATTCGGCCCAGCCGCCATTTACGGGATAGTAGCCATAATTATCCTCGACCACAAGAACCCGCCTCAGACCGCCGCACAGCTCGTCGAGCATTCGGTCGTAGTCTTTGTCTCCATCCAATTCGCGCCAGACAAGGAGCGCCCGTAGCAGTCGCCCGGTGCCGACCAAGGTAGAGAAATCTTCGTCACGCCCTTTACCGTAAAGCCATGCCGAGTACGAATTCCGCCACGGCCGGCGCGGATTCACACGGTCCCAGTAGAGTCCATCATCCACACGACTGAGGATGGATTTGCGGAAAGAGCGCTCCAGATCGGCATACTGATCGCTGCCCGACATGAGACGCATAAGTGGAAACGATTCGGCAAATTTCGGGTCGCACAACGTTTCGGCCGACCCCCAATGCGACAGATACGGACGGCGAGCACAGAAGAATATCTGACCGTACATCGTCATTAGTTCGGGATCGATGTTGCCCCCGAGGCCATTGAGCGCCAAGCGGGCGCGATCGGCAAGCTCCAAGGTGTCCGGCACGGTCGCCTCGTAAGTCTTGCCGTCCAGCGATCGGCTCACCCAATCGTCCGTTTGCCCCTCGGCGAACAGCCTTATGCCGGCCACAGAGGCGGCTGCCACGCCCGCCGCGCTCGCTTGCAGAAAGACGCGTCGATTCATCATCGTTGAATTAACGTCGGTATTCTTCATAAAGTTGGCGAGGATTTGAGCCGGTGTGGCAGCGATTCTTTTGGAGGGATAACAGCGGAACATACCACGTAGGCATTATAGCCCCATGCCCAAAGGCTCCCGTCCTTTTTGATGCCAACGAGGTAATTATCCCCCGCGGAAATAGTAGCCCAGTTGGTCGCTCGGTCCAATTTGGCCGGCTCTGCATCGAATTCTGCTAAAGGCATTCGCCCGGGCCAACTCCATATGGTTCCATCTAGTTTAACCACCACGGCCTGGCGAACATTGCATTCTATTTTGATACCATGAAGAAAATGTCCCTTGTGCTGCTCCAAGGCCTTTGAGATAAGCCATAAGGAAATGGCCCCAGCAAAGGCGAGAATTGAGGGCCGAGTGAATTCCTGCCGCTTCATTCCGCGTACCTAATCACGCACAACTTTAAGGATTTGGTTGGAACAAAGCCACATCGCGAGGACTACAAGGCGGTTTCACATCGGCTTTCATGGTAAAATCTTAGTGCGCAACTAAACTATAGTCAATCACATCGGTCAAAAGAAGATGAACAGAAATGAAGACTCGACAAGTTTTGCATTTTTGTCTTGACCCGTAACTATCACACCTGTAGTCTTACTTCAAACGTGAATTGTATGGCCCAATACCCTCGAATATCCGAAGCGGAATGGGAAATCCTCAAGGCCCTCTGGAAACGCGCCCACCAAACGGCCAATGAATTGGCCGAGCGGCTAGCCCCGAAGAACGATTGGAGCCCGCGCACGGTCCGAACCCGCATCAACCGCTTGTTCGCCAAAGGAGCGCTGAAGCGCGTAAAGCGAGGCCGGGCCTTTCAGTTCAAGCCCAGGGTGCAGGAGTCCGAGTGCGTCTTGGCGGCCACCGAATCGTTTCTGGACCGGGTATTTGACGGCCACCTGAACCCGATGGTGGCGCATCTGGTTGAACATAAGAAGCTGACCCGCCGGCAGATAGATGAACTGAAACGAATACTCGATGAGGAAGGCTGACTCGTGCAAGCGACCAACGCGTTTTTAAGCCCCGTGCTCGAGTGGGTGTGGCGGTCTTCCGGTCAAGTGGTTGTGCTGGTGGTGCTGGTGTTGGGGGTTCAGCGGTTCCTGGGCTACCGGTTGTTGGCGCGGTGGCGCTATTCGTTGTGGTTCCTGGTTTTGGCCCGGCTCCTCGTTCCGGTGGCCCCGACCATTACATTCGCCGCTGCCGATTTCTCCGCCATCAACAATCCGAATGGGGCATGGTCCTACGGCTGGATGCCGCGCACCAAACTCGAATTTAACCTATACACCAAGAGTGATACACTATTTGGATTGATTGAGTGGACGGGTGATTTTCCGCCCGACTTCTTTACCCCGGAATCCCGCGCACCCCACCTATCATTCAATCCCACTACCGATCAAGTGGAGGTCGGCAACCGCCCCCTGGAACCGCGCCGGCTTACCGCCCATCCGAGTCCCATCGGCCAGCGCAATGTCATCCGCTGGAAAGCTCCCCGGTCCGGATCCATTGAAATCATCGCGGCGTTCGAAGGGAACGACCTTGATGGCACGACGACCGATGCCTCAGTTTATCACAACGGCAGTCGGCTTTTCGCGGGCGACGTGGAAGGTTTCGGCAAGCCCAGCCGCGTCTCCTTCTGCACGAATATAACCGTCACGGCCGGTGACGCGGTTGATTTCGTGGAGGGATACGGTTCCAACCACACTTACACTCGGGATACGACTCGGGTTGACGCGACCATCCTTGAACTAACCGGAGTGATTATTTTTTAAATCGGGATCGGTCCAGAGCAAGTGGTTGTGCTTCAGTTACTTGTGGAACTCGATAGCGTTATAGAATGGCTTTGCCGCCGTTTTTCGCCACTGTTTCTCGCGGCACAGGAAATCCCCTGTCCTCAAAGGGATTCGTTCCTGGCCCGGCTTGACGAGTTCAACCGGATTATACACTTTACCGGCTGATTTTGGATTTGAAGTTTTCGGCGGCGGTTGGGCTGATAACCACATCTTCAATCGAGGCCGCGCCAACTGCACGCCGGTTTCCGGACAGGTGCAAACGGCTCGAAACAAGGGTGCGCATTCGACATTTGGATCGCAAAAGGAGGTCCCAAGTATTGACGCAAGGCATCGGAAAGGACCAATGCGGCTCACAATGGCTAAAATTACGGACGAGTGTTACGCGAACATTTCTGCATCCAAAATCGCCGGGCTGGCGGATATACTGCTGGAAGTGCAGAACCAATTCAGCATTGAACGGGCTGAGGATCAGCGGGTGCGGTTCCAGGCGGACCGCCAGTCTGCCAGCAGGCCGGAGGCGCGGGAGGACGCGCGCCTGCTGGCCGCCATTGCCGAAGGCGACACGCACGCGCTGGCGGCGCTTTATGGTCGCCGTGGCGGTGTGCTTTACTCGCTGCTCATTCGCGTGCTGGCCAACCAAATGGAAGCACAGGAAGCCATGCAGGACGCGTTTGTCCAAATCTGGCGGCGAGCGCACGAGTACGACTCGGAGCGGTCTTCCCCGATGGCGTGGATGGTGATGATTGCCAGGGGCTGGCCGTAGATCGGTTGCGCGCCCGGGCGCGTCGCAGTGCCCATCACGCCGTTTATGAGCAGGAGGTGGCGTCCCTGGAAGTGGAGATCAACGGCACTCAACCGATGGAGCGCGATGAACTGGCAGCGGCCTGTGCCTGCACTTTGAATCAACTCACGGAGGCCCAGGGCCGGGCGCTGCAATTGCCTTTCCTGCGCGGATGGACCCATGAGGACATTGCCCGCGCCACAGGCGAACCGCTGGGGACAGTCAAGGCGCGCATTCGGCGCGGCCTGCTGGCGCTGCGCAATATCCTGAAAGACTACCAGGCCGTACCGTTGATGGCTCCCCCCAACCGGCGGCCCCGGTGTCCACGAATCTGCAACGGGCTTTGTTTTTGGGCATGGCACGCGAGCTCGGTTGGACGCCACCTTCTGGTCCGGCCGAGACCGTGGAATCCATCGGCGGCCAGCAAGTGCAGGTCGTGGCTCCAGCCACCTGGCCAACCAACATTGACGGGGTTGATTTTGTCGATCTGCGCCCGGGGGACAACAGCGTTGCGACTGCGCCTGGTCCCGCGCCTTTGCAACCGGCTTATGCCACAGAACTTCCCGACATGGCCCCAGCATCGAGCAACCCCATCCCCGGTTTTGTCTCGGGCACCAACCTGGTGATGGCCGTAGATTCGTCCATCGTGCCCGTGGGCAGTTCACTGGGCTTTTGGACACTAAGCGGGGGGGAGTATTACGCGATTGGAAGAACGACGCTCGGAATGGGTGCAACGGTGGTAACCATACCGACTTCCTCTCCCCGCGGCGGCAGCTTTTCGTATATGGCGGTTACTTATACTGCACCTGATGGCACTACTGCAACGATTGGTCAGTTGCATTTACCAGCTCAGGAGCCGCCCTGATGATGCATTTGCCCGTTCGGGCATTGTTCGATCACACCAACAATCAAGACCGAAGAATCAGAAGCATGAAGACTGCAATTAGGAAACTCAGACTCATCACCGCAATTCGGATCGTTACCGTGCAGGCCGCCAGCTTGCTCGCCGCAGAGGCCCAGGACACGATCATTTACGCCAATGGACCGTCCTTCCCGTTTGGAGACTGGGAAACCGATGGTGTATCCCTGGACTTGAACCGGG
>JAMCZD010000404.1 GCA_023473405.1 Candidatus Omnitrophota bacterium | reverse complement strand
ACCCCATTATCAGTTAAATTATTGTCATCATAATAAGGTGCGCCAGCGATAATGTCGCCATATTGGTCATCGTTTACATATCCTGCGCTGCCTACGCTGTATCCTAATAAGGCGTAGTCTTGAGCGCTATCGGCGTGCCAGAATGGGGATGTGCCAACACCAGAGGAGCTTCCAGTGTAAACATAGATTCTGCCTTCATTATAACAGCCAGCCAAGTCATAATAAGGCGCCCCGACCACGATGGTGGCAGAAGCCAACTGTCGCCTGAATAACCTATTGAATTGTCGGTACTTGTGCAAAAAATCATCTCGCAAAACGGGTTTAGCGCCGCTTTTTGCACCTGTTTTTGGGCTGTAAGGAGTTGTCGGCTGTTCCTTAAACTTCCGAAGTGCTTGCCGGTTTCCGCAACGTCGGTTTGTTGCGGCGATAAAATCAAGGGCTTGATCTTTTCCATGAACCCGGCGCCCCCTCCGCCAGGTTTTCCGTCCAACACGACTCCCGGTCCATCCGGTCTCGCGCAATCCTCTCCACAAGGCTCGCCTCCAGGTTCTTCCGAACTTGGACTTCTTCAGGTGCTCGCGCTCCCGATACACGTTCCGGTCCCGGGCAGACTTCAGCAGAAACTCCCGGTTATGGCACCAATGCGTAATGTGAAAAACTCCGCCCCCCGCCCCGCCCCCTCTCAATCGATCCGCTCTTGCCATAACCCGGACAATACCAATCCGCGCTTTCCGTTGAACTCAATCCGGCTGCGCCGGATAGGAGTTCAAACCCGTTTTGTGAGGTGATTTTTTGCACAAGTCCCGACAATTCAAAAGGTTATTTAGGCGACAGTTGGCCTTTACCAGCCATTAGCCGGGGGTTGCGCGAGGCACGAGCGCCACCCCCGGAACGCGAAGGTGAATAAAATATGATCCCGGAGGGATCGCAGAGGGCGCTGGCATCCCTCCGGGATGCATAATCTACCCGATCCGGTTACCGGTGGTGTCGCCGCGCTCAACCACCGGCTAAACGCTTTGATCCCTCCGGGTTCGCAACCGGTATCCCGGTCAATCCACGCAATCCCTAAGAAAACGAAGAATTTTGTCTCACGCCCAGGCCACCAGCGCTTGGGCAACATTGGCTTGACTGCTCCGGGGCAATTTGGAAAGGTTGTACCCGAACAAATAGTCATCGGACAAAGCCTGGACAGATGGCTTGTTTGGCTCGCGCCAATGAAACCAAACACACGCCAATGGTCAAAGCGCAGCGCACGAATCTGACGGAGCTGGGCTGGTTGTCGGACCTATGCGAATCGCGCCAGCCGCTCGACGAGTTACGGCCCATTTGGGTGCGGGACGGAATCGTCGACTCCGGTCCGGCTATACCGCATCCCGAGCATCATCCTTACTGCGAGTTTGGCACCCACATGGAGGGTGAGGAACTGTTGTTTGTCGAAGGTGAACAAAGCAGGCGGCAACCGGGGGATTTGCTCCTGGCCGGGCCTGGAGTTCCGCATTGGGCGAAGATCACCCGATACCCAGTCCAGTTCGTAACGATTTACTTCCTGCCCAGCGTGTTGATCGCGCTAAGGCCGGAGCAGGACGGCGCCCGGATGCTCCGGCGTTTTACCGCGCCTCAGACCTTGAGCGGGCGTTTGGTGCGTCCGCCTCCCGATCTGCGCCGTAAATTTGTCCGTGACTTCAAGGAAATGGTTGTCGAGTTCGAGCGCCAGCAGTTTGGGACCGAGGTGCGCCTCCGAATGATACTGGTGGAGATGCTGGTGCGGTTGTTGCGGTGGGAGCAAAGCCAGGTTCATAACCCGATGGAAACCGAAGTTGACGTTGACTGGCAAATCCTGTCGCGGGTGCTGCAATACCTGCGAACGCGCTACGCGGAATCCATTTACGCCCGCGATGTTGCCGCCGCCGCCGGGGTATGCGAATCCCGGCTCGAGGCAATGTTCCGCAAGGCCCTGGGCATTTCCTGGGTCCATTTCTTGCGCAGCTATCGAATCGAGCGGGCCGCCGCGTTGCTTAACGACCCCCATTACCGCGTCATCGATGCCGCCATGGCGGTCGGATTCGAGAGTCTCAGCAATTTCAATATCACCTTCCGCAACATCATGAGCCTGTCTCCAACCGCCTATCAAAAGAAGGTCCGGCAGCAAGCAGTTCACGCCCAAGCATCCACACGGACCGTGAAAGAACTTCCGGAGGACCAGAGCGGCCGCGCGATCTTTGCCAATCCTCAGTCCACTGGTGGGACGTTCCATTCCATCAAACCGCCCAACAAGGAGGGCCCAAAAGGGGAAAGACAGCATCTCGTGACCTTCGAGGAAGATAGCCTCCGCGGCAGCACCTTGCACCGAGTGGACATGTCCCATGCCCAAATGATCGATTGCAATATCGAAGGAATGACCATCAATGGCGTTTTGGTCAGCGAAATGATCGACGCCTACCAAAAGACCAAAACCCGGGGATAAATTCGGACAAGCTATACAGGTTTCCTAACCTGCTGTATCGCCGATTTCTAAATCGGCAGAACGTTCGCCGACCCAACACGATGCGGGTTATAAACCCGCGACACAGCAGATTCGGAGGTCTACGCTCGCGGCTCATCCGACGGCTAAAAAACGGAAAAGTGAAAGGTTTATGGGAAAAAATGGGAGCTTTCATCGAGGACCAATCCCATAAGATGAAGCAATAATAAGCAACCTTACTGGCCAAAATCAGAGTGGATAGGAACCACGAAAGGCAGCGTGAGCATGAAAATCACGGTTGCTCGAAGGTTTGATGCATCGTGGAAAAGGCAATCCGCGAACCAGCGGCTTCGCCTCAAAATACGGTAAAAGACGATGATCGCACGGCCGTAAAGCATTGATACTCTTTATGAACTCCTTCCGTCTTGTTCAGAAGGTTCGACCAAGGATTTCCCGGGGCGGATTTACGCTTATTGAACTGTTGGTCGTTATAGCCATCATTGCCATTCTGGCGGGCATGTTGTTGCCGGTCTTATCCACAGCCAAGGAAAGGGCCAAGCGCACCAATTGCGTAAGCAACTTGCGCCAGTTAGGACTGGCTACGCTCACCTATGCCCTCGATAACGAGGAAAAAGTATTCAGCGGGATTCGGGATGCGGGGGATTCGTACATCATGAGCATTGCGACGACCATGTATATCTCGATCAGCAATCAATTTGGGGAGAAGGTATTTGATTGCCCGAACGTTTATCCGTTTACCTTGCCCGGAATTACCGATCGGGCGGACGGACGTTACGAGACCGGTTACGGTTATTATATTGGCTACCACTACCAGGGGGGGCGAACCATGCCGCCCGAGTCAGGCTGGAAATCCCCGATCAAGACCACCGATCTCCCGGAACGTAACGACAGCCGGATAGTGGCGGTGGACCAATTGGTCCTGTTTAGCGATCCGAATAACTGGGCCAATTATGGCGCGGACCGCGCCGTGATGGCCCCGCACACGAGATACGGCGCGGCCAAACGCAATGGTTCGGCGTGGATCATGCCGTCGGAGGGTCAGACCTCGAAAAAGATGGGAGCCGAGGGCGGCAACGTCGGCCTGCTCGATGGCTCGGTATCCTGGAAGAAGATCGACTCGATGAAGCAAATTTATTGGACCTGGTCGGTGGACGGCCGGTATCGCGGCGCCTGGTGATCTGCCAGGAACGAAGGATTTCATTGGCGTGTCGTTGTGAGTCAAACCGTTTCAACTCAGGCAACAAAAGGAAAACCCATGATTAGTTCGCACAAGTCTTTGATGGAACTCGCGGTCCTGGTAACGAGCCTGGCCTTGTTCGGCGGGGGCGTTTCGTCCAGCGAGGCTTTGGCCGCCGACAACCAGGGGGCCGAGATAATTAATATCGATTTCAATGGGGCAAGCCCAATCCCGCCTCCCCCGGATGCAATTGCCCCGACCTATCAAGGGGTCGGCGCCGCGGGAGGCGGTACCGTGTTCAATGGCATTGTGGCTGACTCCCGCGACCCGGATGGGGTGACACGAATTGGCACGCTCACGGTAAGCGGCGAGAATCTGCTCGACTCCCTCGGTTCCACCACCACGGTAAGCTTCACCGTCTCGCCCGTGACGGGCGATTCGGTCACCACGACCACCGATCCCAACGCGGCCGATGCCCTGTTTGGCGATTACCTGGCGGTTTGGGTGGATGACACCCTGCCGGAATCCGTTCCCGGCCTGTATCGTGGTTCCGCCGATTTCACCATTAGCGGTCTGGGAGCGGCGCCGTATGTGAATCTCTATTTCTACTACCGGGAAGGAGCGGCGCAGTTCGTGGTTCCTGGCGCCACTCTTACGCCGTTCACCGCTAACGGGATATTCACCCCGGCCAACACCATGTTGTTTGCAAAGGCACCGGTAACCAACGGAACGGTTACCGGCATCATGGGTGCCGGCGCTCCCGTGACCGTTTGGGAGGGATTGACGATACAAAAACCGCCGCCGCATCCGGTCGTTAAATCGGCTTCTCCCAGCGACGGAGAAGTCAAGGCCAACGCCACCGTCACGGTCGAATTGGAGGATTACGTTACCCAGGTGGATACCGGTTCGGTTCAACTCTTGATCAACGGGCAGACGGTGACGCCCACGACCAGCAAGCCGGCAGGTTCATCGATCACCACGATCACATACACCCCGCCCGTCAATTGGACCCCCGGTTCCACCAATAGCTACCGTATCGTCTTTGGCGATAACTCGGCTCCGCCGGTTACGCAGACGAACGACTTTTCATTTGTCGTCCAGAACGAAGCCCTCGCCGCGATGACCGTCAACCTCGACTTCACCGGCGCCCGGAACGTTCCTGCTGTTCGTAACCCGGGCCCCACATTTGTCGGGCAAGGCGCGGCGGGCGGTGGCAACGCCTGGAACGGTGTTCTGGCGAACAGCCAGCTCCCGGACGGGACCGATGACGACAATCTCACCGTCACCACCAACAACCTGGTGAACTCGATCGGCGGCGCCACGACGGTCGGGTTCAGCATCGCCCCGGTATCCGGAGATAATCCTTCGGCGGGGACTGATCCGACCGCGAGCGCCGCTTTATTTGGCGATTTTATTGCGGTAGGCACGGGCGCGCAGATGACCGGGATGGCCGATTTCACCATCAACGGTTTGGGAACGGCGGCGGTGGTTGATCTGTACTTCTACTACGGCGCCGGAAGCTTTAGCATTCCCGGGTCATCGCCCACACCATTTGCCGGCAAGGGAATATTCACGTCCGCCAATACGATGTTCTTTGCCAAAATCCCGGTCTCGAATGGAAGCGTCAGCGGGACCATGGGCAGCGGTTCCTTGGCGACGCTATACGGCATGACGATTCAAAGCCCGTTGCCGCAACCATTTGTCAAGTCCGCTTCGCCGTTCGGCAATGAAGTCCTGACCAATACTCCCATCGTCATCGAGTTGGAGGATTATATCACGCAGGTCGTTCCCAGCAGCGTCCAACTGCTGGTAAACGGGCAAGCCGTGGCGGCGGCGGTCGACAAACCCGCGGGTTCGTTGATCACCACCGTTACTTATGCGCCCACCAACGACTGGGCGCCAGGCTTGACGAACCTGTTCCAAGTCATCTTTGCCGACAACGGCACGATCCCCCTGGTGCAGTCGAACAGTTTTTCCTTTGTCGCCTTGAACGTCCCGCTGGCTGCCGCGACCATCAATCTCGATTTCAATGGGGCAAGCCCGATCCCGGCTCCTCCGGATGAAATTGGCCCGACCTACAGCGGCGTCGGCGCCGCGGGAGGTGGACGCGTATTCAACGGTATTCTCGCCGATTCCCGCGGCCCCGATGAGGTACGGCTGGATACGCTCACGGTAGGCGGCACCAATTTGTTGAATTCCCTGGGTGACACTACCAGCGTCAGCTTCACGATCTCGCCTGTCACAGGCGATGTATGGGGTCCCGGAACCCCCACCACCGACCCCACCTCGTCAGCTGCGTTGCTTGGTGATTACATCTGTATCTGGGTGGATAATTCCCTTCCGGAGACTGTCCCCGGGGTTTACCGAGGAAGGGCGGATTTCACCATCGGCGGTTTGGGGTCGGTTCCCTATGTCGATCTCTATTTCTACTACGGGCACCCGGGCATGACCGGCACCTTCATTCCAGGGGCTACGCCCACCCCGTTTGCCGGCAGCGGGATATTCACGCCAGCAGGCACGATGTATTACGCCAAGGTTCCCGTAACCAATGGAGTTGTTAACGGCGTGATGCAAACGGCCGGAACAATCGTTCTATACGGGATGACCATTCAAGAGGCCCTGCCTCAACCGTTTGTCAAATCGGCCTCGCCCACGGGCCTAACGAGAAATCCCGCCGGCATCACTGTTGAATTGGAAGATAACGTCACCCAGGTCGTTCCTGACTCGGTCCAACTCCTGGTGAACGGTGACACAGTCGCCGCTACCGTCAGCAAACCGTCGGGTTCAACCCTTACCACCGTTGCTTACTCCCCGTCCACCCCTTGGGCGCAAGGGTCCACAAATACGGTGCGAATTGTCTACGGCAACAATGCCGCTCCAACCGTCCTCCAAACCAATGAGTTCAGCTTCGTCGTTGTGGACGAGGCAAAGGCCGCGGTGATCATAAATCTCGATTTCAATGGCGCGAGTCCCATACCGGCGCCCCCCGATGACATTGGTCCAACCTATGATGGGGCCGGCGCCGCGGGTGGTTGGCGCGTCTTCAACGGCATTGTCGCCGACTCACGCGATCCCGATGGGGTTACCCGGATTGACACGCTCCGCGTAGGCGGCACCAATCTGCTCAATTCCCTCGGTGATCCAACAACCGCCAGCTTCACCATCTACCCCGTAACCGGCGACGCCGTGGGAACGGGTTCCGATCCCGCCGCACCCGCCGCCTTGCTGGGGGATTACATCGCTATCTGGGTCGATAACAACCTCGAGGAAACCGTTCCTGGCTTATACCGCGGCTCGGCCGACTTCAGCATCAGTGGTCTGGGTGCGGTGCCCTATGTCGATCTATATTTCTACTACGGCTACGCCGGCGGCTTCTTCCGCGACCTCTCACCCACCCCGTTTACCGGTGGCGGCATGTTCACGTCTGCCAATACCATGTATTATCAGCAAGTCCCGGTTGCCAACGGAACCGTCAACGGCACCATGAACACTACCGGCGTCATTGTGCTCTATGGAATGACCATTCAAAAATCGCAGGCGCAACTGGGCCGTTTGAATATCGATCGTCAAGGTAATAATATCGTCCTTTCCTGGACGGGCGACGGCACCCTCCAATTCTCAGACCAAGTCACTGGTCCTTGGACCGATATCGCCGGCGCACTCAGCCCGCAGACGATTACGCCCACAGAGGGGCAAAAGTTTTATCGACTCAGGCAATGAGTCCCGACGCGGGACCTGTGCGAGTTTAAAAGGCAGGCGACCGGGGACGGATATCCCGGTCGCTCATTGCCTGAGCTTGCCAAGGTCGGACATTATCCAAATTAAAGTAAACTCAAGGAATCGAGGGTGCGCAGGGCGATGGAGAAGTCTCATTTAACATCAAACCATCGAACATATGACCTCACGCGAACGAGTCTGGAAAGCCATTAATTTTCAGGAACCAGACCGGGTCCCCATCGATATTGGCGGCACGAAAGTGACCGGGATTTGCATCGACGCTTACGTTGACTTGCTCCGCCGTCTCGGGATTGATTGCGGAATCCCGACGGTGTACGAACAATTTGGAATGGTCGCGCGTGTCGACGAACCGGTTCGCCACCGGCTTCATTGCGACGTTATCGAGCTGGAAAACCCATCGGAAGCGTGGGGCTTGGAAAACAAGGATTGGAAACCATGGAAAACGGGGCTTGGCAACCCGGTCCTTATGCCCGGAGACTTTAGCCCGGTAACGGATGAGCGCGGCTATATCTACATCAAGGATTCAAAGGGGATGCCGCTGGCTTACATGCCGCCGAACGGACTCTATTTCGAGCGGGCCTGCGTGACCCTGATGTCGGAAAAGGTGGTGAGGATGGACCCCGAGGCATGGCAAAATTCCATACCACTGTATACGGATGAACACCTCGGCAAGCTGCAGGATAACGCGCGTCTTTTGCATGAAACCACCCAATACTCGATTCACGGCGGTTTTCTTAAAGGCATGCTCGGTTCCAACGGCATCTTCGCCGGGCATACCATCACCGACTGGCTTTGCCTGTTGCTGACCGATAAGCAATACGCGCTTGCCATCCTTCGGGCCACGGCCGAAAGAGCCGTTCAAAACCTGGAGCTATATCTCCAGGCCGTCGGTGATTATATCGATACCATTTTCATTTCCGGCACCGATTTCGGCACGCAAAAAGGCGAGCTATTCAATCCGGAAATCTTTTCGGAACTCTATGTGTCCAACATGAAGCTCATGAACGATTACGTCCATAAACACTCCAGGGCAAAAACCTTCTATCATAGCTGCGGCTCCAACTTTAACCTGATCGAATACTTTATCGAAGCTGGAGTGGACATTTTCAACCCCGTGCAGGCAACCGCGGCCAGGATGGACCCGCTCGAATTAAAGCAAAGATTTGGGAACAGAATCGTCTTCTGGGGAGGCGGGATTGACACTCAAACGGTCTTGCCCAACGGCACCATCGACGAAGTCCGCAACCAGGCAAGGGAGCGAATTCGCGCCTTTGCCAGGGGAGGAGGCTTCGTCTTCTCCCAGGTTCACAATATCCAATATGGCGTCCCCCCTGCAAACATCCTCGGCATGGCGGACGCCGTTCTGGAGTATGGCAAATATCCCATCCAATAAAATTGTCGCGTGAAGTAGAAAACCGATGTAATCATGACACTTATGATAACCAGCATGCAACTGCTCAGGTGGGACTGTGGGGCAGACCTCCGTTCTGCCAGTTCCTCGGGCCTCCGGCCCGAATTATCGACACTCCTGAAAACTGGGAGCCAGAGGCTCCCCAAACCGGCAGACCGGAGGCCTACCCCACACCTGAACAGCTACATCAGCTTGTTTTCAGGACGGCACGGCGGTGCCCGCCCTGCCCATCGAGGTAGTGAGGCTTTCCACAGCCTGCCCTTATCAATAGCCCTTCTCGCCGTAATCTCCCTATCCATGGGAGCCAAGGCGGCCAACGCTGACGCTGAGGTTTCATTCAACCGCCAATGGGCCGAGGCCTGTTTCTCGGAGCAATCAGGCGCCCTCCCGTCCGGCCCCAGGCTGTCGATTGTTCACGAAGATATCGCCGGCGACACGAAGATCGGCCGGTGCGCGGCCGGCGGTCCTCTTCGTTTGGGCGACCAGACCTACCGACACGGGATCGGCGTCAACTCGCAAAGCACCCTGCGGGTCTCGCTGCCGAAACGGGCAAAGACGTTCAGCGCCGTTATCGGGCTTGATAGGAACGTAGACGGCACCGCCGCCTCGGTTAGATTCAGCGTCAAGGCCGGCTACAAGAACCTATGGA
>JAMCZD010000022.1:4663-9483 GCA_023473405.1 Candidatus Omnitrophota bacterium | reverse complement strand
TTGTTTTGCTGGATTAGTTGGCCTGTTGGATGGCTGGCGGAATTCGCAGCCAAACGGGAACTCCTAAGCAGGGAAAACGTGCCAGTGATAATAGCAGGTGCTTGTACCTATTGGGGGTTGCTTGGAGCGGCTATAACTGTACTGATTTCTCTGTTCCGGAGAAGGTTATCTCGAGAAGACGAACGGAGACAGAGGACACGCCATAACCTTTGACAATTGAATGTCGGCTCCACTGCAGTATGTTCAATCATATCCAGTTAAGCGGTAATAGGCTAATGTGATATGTGTTGACTCGACAACTGTGTCTTTTGGGGTCCTATAATACTTGCATAAGGTGGTTGAAGCGCAACCTGTTTTTGCATGTCTACGAACGTTTAATACTGCTTTAAAACATTACGGCCGTTTTTGGGGCCTGTTTTCGCGATCCAAGCCGTCGCCGAGCCTATCTCAACAGCCAGCTTCCACCCTGTGCTCGTCCCGGAAAAGGGCTCAGTAAATGAGATTGTCATATCCCGAGCAGGCGTTGCCTGCCCGATTCTGATTGGCGGTTCCTGCTAGTCGCACGCAAGAGACAAACGCCAGAACTGGATGCTCAGTTTTCGGGCGACGGTCCGAAATTAATCAGGCTGCTTCCTGGCAAGGTCAAAGGAAGATTACAGTCGCATTGACTGGCCCCCCTTTTCCACGATCCAAGCCGGACCAGGAACGAACCCTTTTGAGGACAGGGAACTTGCTGTGCCGCGATAAACCGTGGCGAAAAACGGCTGCAAGCACCTTCTGTAACGCTATCGAATTCCCCAAGTAACTGAACCATAACTACTTGCTCTGGTCCTACCGCGAGCCACGGTGGGATTCTTTCCTTCCTACAGTGGGCACTTTTTGGTGCTTTGGTTGGCCTGTGGCGCTACAGGAAAGCTAGTAAAATCTAGCCAAAGATATTTGAAATTGTGCGGTCGCCGGACCGAGGACAAGACTTTTGACAATGTACAGCGCTTGAATCGGCGACCTCAAGATTTCAAATATTGATCTGCCCTTCCTGCTGGCGCAAACCACGCTGGAAAGAGAACCGAGCTGTCCCAATGCATGGGCCCAATCTTGCAGCCAGGCAAGCTCGCTTAAATGCCGCCGTCACGCCCCGTGATTCATCCTCAAATATCGCTTAGGAAAACAGGAAACAAGGAAAGGTAAATTGCATTTCCTGCCTTCCTGCTTTCCTAAGGGATAAAGAAAACGGGTTTTGCCGCGGGGGGCGGACCATCGATTATTAGCTGAACCAGTCTACTGGACTTAAGAATCCAAACCACGGATTTGACCGATGGCACGGGGGAGCCGGGAGACACAAGAATACACCAGCAGGCACCAAAGATGAGTTTTTCGCTTCGGCCCGTGGCTTGCAGAGGCATCCCCTACCAGAAGCACGGTTTTTCTCCTCTCCATCCCCGGCCATTTTATGAGAACATCGGCGGTCGCAAAAAAGAAATAAACGACCCTGGGCTACCCAGCCCAAAGGAAACCGCTGCAATCCTTTCGTCGACAAAATGTCGAGGTAGGGACATCGGTTTCCCGATGCCCCCCTCACAGATCCCGGCGGACGGTATTCGCGCACCGCGAGTCGCGCTGCCTCGGCGTCCCCGAGGATGCCCTCGGTTTGCGGATTGAAGTGGATTGAACGGTTCAGTTTGAGAGAGAGCAGGCTGAGCACGATCGGCACGTCCACCTTTACATGGTGGAAGACACTGCAACTGGGCTGCTGACGCGACTTGACGCAGTCGAGCCACTCGCGCTCGTGGCCCGTTGAAGGCGGAATCGATTTCGTCGGAGCTGGCTTGTCCTTCAGGGCTTCCCCTTCGGGCACTTCGACAGTCGGTTCGAGCCGGTACTCGTCCGCATCGCAGACCGCCGTTACGACCAAATCCGGATGCGCGACGCAATTGCTCAGGTTGACCCTCCCCATGTTCCCGCAGCCGATCAGGCCAAGGCGAATCCGGCTGTTGGGACGAGGGATAGCGGATGGCGTCGGGTCGGACGAGGTGGCCAGGTGGGGGCGGAAAAGCCGATGGCGGTGATCGTGGCGGCTTTCTCCAGGGAACTCCGCCGAGGAAGGAGAAGGCTTTCGTTCATGGAATGATGTTGGTTGGTTTTGAACGGACAGGCAATTCATTTATTCAGGCTCCGCAATCAGCCTTTCGCAGGGAGCTTTCAGAAATCGTCGCCCACCCTGTCCGGTCTCGTTCGCTCCATGCCGCATTTTGGACTCGACCCTCGAGCAGGCGTCGGCGCCGCTGGCCGAAAACCGGGCGGAGAATGCCCAAAATGGTGCTGTTGACATTTCCGCCGCGCTCAGGCACCGTCGGCGCATGCTTGGTGAGACTAATAACCAATTCTCCCTCACCCGCGCGGCGCTGAGTACGCGCCGGCGCGCCAAAAGCGATTTCCTATCAGTTCGGTCAGTTCAAATTCCTAATGGTTAATGGCCTATGCAGTAAAGGGGAGGAGGTAGGCTTCTGCCAGTTTAGAAAGGGACACAGCATGAGACAATTACTCACCATCGCAATACTCGTTGCTTTGACAGGCGCACTGTCTGCGAGCGAACGGGATGTCGTCAAACCGCTTATTGGGGACAAGTTGATTTCGACAAGGCTTACTCACCAGGAAATGACGGGCGGCGAAATCGACCGACGCATCATGGACTTGATTTACAAGAACTTCATGGTCCTCAACCTTGACCGGGACTGGTTGGACAAGTTCAGGAACCGTACTGACCGTGGTGATACACGCAACGTGTATTACGGCATCGGCAAGGTCTTGGACGCGGGCAGCCTGTTTGCCCAGTATACCAGCGACCCGAAGGTCGCCGAACGGACGCGGTATATTATGGATCAGTTGCGGGCTTCCCGCGACCCGGACGGATACCTGGGGTTTTGGAACGTCGAGCCGAATAACTATCAAAACGTGGTCAACTGGATTCTCCACGAGCAGGAATACATCAATCTGGCGTTGGTACGGAACTATCGCACGACGGGAAACCCCCAATCCCTGGCGGACGCAAAAGTGATGGCTGACTACATCATGAGGATGTTCCCCGCGAACGAAAATGGGGAACATATCATTCCCAGCGGAACGTCCATTGCGGGAATCACGGAAGGATTCGTCGAACTGTATCGCGTAAGCGGGGAGAGGAAATATCTAGGCTTCGCCAGGCACGTGCAATACGAGCCGCACTGGTACTACTTGAAACCGTTTGACGCCTGGGCGAAGAATATCTCTAAATCAAACTACCACGTCTACGTTATGCTGTCGCACATGTACCCCGACACGGAATTGTACCGGTTGATTGGCGGTGACGATTACCTCAAGAAGAGCCTATGGATGAAACAGGAATTGCTCGAACGTGGACGCGGCGGGCTGCTGGTTACCGGTTCAACCTCACAAGGAGAGCACTTCACGTACAATCAAGAAGGTTCGGGGGCTGTCGAAGAATCCTGCGTTACGGCCTATCTGCTCCGCTGGATCGACAGCCTCATGCGATTGGAAGGCGATATGCGGTATGGGGATATTATGGAACGGACGATCTACAACGCCCTGTTCGGGGCCCAAGCACCGGACGGACGGCATATTTGCTACTTCACCCCGTTTACGGGGAAGAGGAGTTTTCAAAGCGGCGATACCTTCTGCTGCAACGGGAACTTCCGACGCGCGGTTTCCGAACTGCCGCAAAAGGTGTACTATCGCACCCAGGACGGTGGCATCGCGCTGAACCTCTTCACCAGCTCTGACAAGAAATTCGATGTCAACGGCAAGACCGTTGAGATCAAACAGGAAACCCAATACCCGAGTTCCGGCGAAGTCAAACTGACGTTTACATGCTCCGAACCGGTCGAGTGCGCGTTCCGATTCCGCACCCCGCGCTGGGCCGAAACCATTGAGTGTGCGGTGTGCAATGAGCCGTGCGCCGTTAACAAATCGCAACTCGGCTACGCGGAAATCAAACGGCTATGGAAATCCGGCGACTTTCTAACAATCTCAATGCCCATGAACTGGCGTTTCGTTCGGGGGCGGATGATACAGGACGGCCGCGTTGCCCTGATGCGGGGACCGGTTCTGTTTACGTTCAGCGAGAAACTGAACGCGGAAGTGCTCAAGAAATGCCCGCAACCCCGTAATCTGGTTCTCGATCCGACCAGTATCGGCAACCCGATCCTGGACGATTCCGTTCGTCCCAACGGACAGAAGGTTGTCGTTAAGGCCTGGACCAATCCCGAATGCACGGGTGACCCGGTCGACGTCGTTCTCACAGAGTTCGTCGACCCGAACGGCATCGACGTGTATTTCAAGATTCCGAATCTCAACGATACGCAGCCGATTCGTATCGTAGACGACGAATTGCTCTCGGAACCGCGCCAGTCGGCCAACGGGACGATTACTTTCGCGTGGTATGGTCCGAAAAGCGATCGCAACTGGAGGGATATGTTTAACGTGGACGGCGAGTCAGTTGCCGACCTGGCTGCCGATTACCAGAACCCGCGGGGCAAGCTGGATGTACCCGCTGTGTTTTCTGACAAATCGAAAACCGGCTTGTGGTCGCTCTTCAACTGCAAGAATGACGGTCTGCTGTCCACCGCCCAGGATTCCGACAAGAAGCAGTTGAACTCGAAGTTCAAGGTCGACGGCTGCCCGATTGGATACGCTTACGGCCTGCAGGAAGGCGGGAACCTGGGCTTCTTCGCCGATTACGTACCTGCGCAGAACATGGAGGAGAACTGGGCACTGCATTTTTCGAGAGACATGTTCGACCGGATTATTCCGGCTAACGAACGAAA
>JAMCZD010000022.1:0-4641 GCA_023473405.1 Candidatus Omnitrophota bacterium | reverse complement strand
GTGATTCGCTGGTCTCCCGGCCCGCAGCTTTCCAGCAAAGGCATTGGGATTTCGGGAAAGATGCTTAGCAATCGCGCCGGCAACGGTGTCTCGGTCAAGCTCGTCAACTGGAAAGATGACCAAACGCCGGCGGTTCTCAATGCCCTGTATCTGGAAGGGGAACGAAAGGGAACCGACGCCCACGTATTGGAATTTGTCGCTCATATCAGTCCCGGCGAACTGGGAAGGCACGTCGATATTGCGATCGGCAACAACGGGAATTTCACCAGCGATGCAACGGCGTTGAAGCTCTGCGTTTACGCAACCGACAAGCGCAACGAAACGCCCGGTGTGGACGTTACCAAAAAGGTGCAGTCCGTGTTCCAGGGCAAGTTCAAGACGGACTTGGGCAAGTACGCGGACCTTTTCGGCGATCCCGCCCCCGGTCAGGAGAAAACGCTCAAACTCAGAGTGCAAGACCTGGGCGGTAACATGAAGTATATGGAACTGCCCGAAGACGCCCCCATTGAGCTGCCGTAAGGGGATTCGCGGGGGCTCAACGCCAAGTTCAGCCGGAACTTCGAGGTCTTCACGCCCACCGATTTTCTGGCAGCCATTACGCGGCATATCTCAAACGCTGGACCATTGAGGAGTTCCATCGCGTGCTCAAAGCGGCTGTCAGGTCGAAGCGCGCCAACTGACCGCTCGCGCGCGCTTGCAACGGGCCTTGGCCATCGATATGATAGGATTAGGGGTCGGTCCTATAATCTTTGCATGAGCAGATTGCGGGCATGGGCAACAAATATCATGGCCACATCTCCACATTTGACAAGTGAGGCTTGACCTTTTGCAGGGAGGCTGATTGGACCGGATCATGGCACACCCACTGCGCATCGAGCGCCCCGGGGGACCGTTATCACGTCACAGCCCGCGGCAACGAACGGTAGGCCATTTTCCGCGACAGGCCGGCGCGCGGCTTCGCGTGCGGGCCCGGTTTCCAAGCCCCAGGCCGAAGTGCTGGCCGAACGGCTGCCGCGGTTCCGGGAATATCGCTGTAGCTCCTACTGTGGCTATGGCGGGTATGGCGCTGCCTTGGCCTGGGTGTGGCCGGAACCACTGGCGGCGTTGCGCGCATACACGGAACAGGCGATACGCCAGGGGGGCGGTCGACACGGCGATTGGGGGCGCGACACCGCGCTATGGCTGGGGCGAAGGGTGGGGCGGTTCAGCCTGGCCCAACTGGGCGGCCTGTCAGGGCGGCATGTACTACGCGGCGGCGGGCAGGCGCTCAGCCGGTTTGGCAAGCGATTGGCAAAGGAACCCAACTTGCGGGACGAACTGCGGGAGATTGACTCCAAATCGTCAAAGATTGAGATGTGACCCTGATGCTTTTGGGCTGGATTGTGTGAGCCACAAGGTCTACGTTTTTACACAATGCATCGCCATTTCAATTTTGGCCGCTTTTGCCTGACCCTTGAAATTCGATAGTGATGAAAGAGAACGATAATTCGGCAACGGTTGACCTGCCGCGCGTCGAGATTTACACGGACGGCGGCTGCGAACCGAATCCCGGCCCCGGGGGTTATGGCGTGTTGTTGCTCCATCCCAAGAAAAGGGCCGAAGCCAGCGGCGGATTTCGTTTGACCACCAACAATCGGATGGAAATTTATGCGGCCATCAAGGGGCTCGAATTGTTGAAGCGCCCCTGCAAAGTCACCCTTTATAGTGATTCTCAGTATCTGGTGAGGGCGATGATGGAAGGATGGGTTGCGTCGTGGAAAAGAAAAGACTGGTGGCGCACCAACAAAGAACGGGCCGCCAATATTGACCTGTGGGACCGGCTGATCGCCTTGTGCGGCACGCATCGGGTCGAATTCCGCTGGATCAAAGGGCACGCGGGCGACCTGAACAACGAACGATGCGACCAACTCTCTATGGCGGCTCTGCGTCACCCCAATCTTCCGGCGGATAAAGGTTACGAGAACAAGACCAGCACAGAGGAGGAACGTCCCCGGCTAACCCAGGAGGGACAGCTTTGTTGGAAATGCTCGACGCCGGTGATCAAGCGGAAGGGGAAGCGGAAGGCAAACCGCGATTACTACTTCGAGTATTACCTCTATTGCCCAAAGTGTCAGGCAACGTACCATGTCGAAGAGGCCAAACGACTCGTTGAGCGACCTCCCTCGCTGTTTTGAAGAATGCCATGGCACCTGCGGCATCCGGAGCGGTATCACCAAACCTCTAATGGAAGGTTGAGAACGCGGGATGGGTCCGTCACGGCGTTTGGTTTCTGCGCCCCGGCGCCGTATCCCGGCCCGGAATCCCCGTGAAGGCCAGCGGCGCCGCCAGCTTGATCCATGGAAAGGGGCGGGTGCCGCCGCAATTCATAAGGTCCTCCGCCGAGGCCCGTTGGCGATAACCTTTCAATACCATCGGTGACAAGGCTGCAGCTTCGCCACACTTGGACCATGAGGCAGTACTGTCATCAACTGGATCTCTCACTGCCTCAATACGTCGCCGGCCGGTGGGGCAAAATACAGGCCAAACGTCGAAAGCGTCGGGCAGACCCGGCTGCGCAGAATATTCACCCGAACCTTCGTTGCCTTGACATCCGCGGTTCGCAGAATCCGTTTGTATCCGATCGTCGAGCCGTGCGCGACCTCGTTCCAGCGCTGCCCGTCCCAGGTTTCGACGGCGAATTCCTCGACCCTTTGCCCGCGTTGCACGAACTCCTGCAACACAACACGGTTGAATACCTGGGCTTGGCCCAGATCATATTCCAGCCAAGCAGTAGACACGCCGTCGTCTGCCATCCAGTACGTATGACTATCCCCATCCAGCGTGTTCGCTGCCCCATAGGCCGCATTGCCGTCGCGCACCTGCGAAGCCCGGGATGCCGCCCCGCGCGCCAGGTTTCTCGCAAACGTGGCTTGCAACACCTTCCCCAGATCGCGCAATCGCTGGGCATCCGTTTCATGTATCCGCCCTCGCCGGTCCGGTGGAACATTCAGGAGGAGCGGACCATTACGTCCCACGGAGCAGTAATAGATATCCAGCAGCTTCTCCAGCGATTTTACTTTGTCGTCTTCACTAGCATGATAGAACCATCCTGGCCGGATTGAGACAATGTTCTCGCTGACCCACCAGTCAAACGGATACCGATGCCGCGTCACGGCATCGAGAATAAACTGGCGGCTGCCGAAGTTCGGCTGGTTGATATACGCCAGCGCCTGGCCGACATTCCGCGGCTCGTACAGGGAGCCGTCGGCCTGAACAAAGCGGGGTACTGCCATCCATTCCGTCTCTCGGCCGTACCCGCTTTCATCCTTGGCATAACCGTCCACCCCCACGATCACCGCCCGCGGTTGCAGCGTGCGGATCAAGCCGACAAATCCGTCGATGTCGTATATCTGCATTTTCCCGTTTGGCCCCTCCGCGCAGGCGCCATCGAACCATATCTCGTGAATGTCGCCGTAATGTGTCAATAACTCCCGCAGTTGGTTCTTGTAGTATTCATTGTAGCGGGGCGAATCCCCGTAACTGCTCTCATGCCGATCCCACGGTGAGAGATAAAGACCGAACTTGAGCCCCAGTTCGCGGCAGGCGTCGGACACCTCGCGTACCACGTCGCCTTTGCCGTTTCGCCACGGGCTGTTCTTCACCGAATGCTCCGTGAACTGACTGGGCCAAAGGCAAAAGCCGTCATGATGCTTGGCCGTCAAGACCACCATCTTCATCCCCGCGTCCTTGAAAACCTGAATCCATTGGCGAGCGTCGAAATCCGTTGGATTGAAAACCTTCGGATCTTCCTTCCCGTCTCCCCACTCACGATCCGTGAAGGTATTGACGGTGAAATGGATGAAGGCGTTGAACTCGGTCTCCAGCCAGGCTAATTCGCCGGGCGACGGCGTTACCCGCGCTGCCTGCCGGATGATGTGCTCCTCTTGTTCCCTCGAGATTCCCACCTCCGCGGCAAGCAGCAAAGAATTGGACACCAGCTTCAGAACGATCGTCATAACACATAATCTAGCATTCATAACATAAACTCCTGTTGATCAGGCCTGGAAACCGAAGCACGGGACTAAGATACATTTGCTCTTTCGACGTGCCTGAAGCCTGCCCGATGGGGAGAGCCGAATCAAGGTAAAACCAGGCAGAACCGGGTGGAAATGCCGCTGAGGAAGGATTTTTCAGCGTTTCCGCGGCGGGTTCCTATTTGGTTTTGGTCCATTCGATACAACGGCAAACCCGCTCCATAGCGCATGAGGGCCAACATGACCCCGACGCTGGGGTCGTATTTCCCGAGACCGGCCTCCGGCGGGGCCGGTGCGGTAAAGACCGCCACACACACCGCACAACGCAGTCCTTCCAACTCTTGAACCAGGGCGCTGAAGATCGACTGGGCCATGATCCGGACCAACTGCGCCGGTTCCTTCACAGCGTAGAGTTTACCTTTGAGGCACTTGGGGCACAGGCTGGGCCTCCGCAGTGGGCCATGTCTGAGCTACGGTCCGCAGCATGGGCAGGTTACACTGGCTTGGGCGTCTTACCACTTGATAAACCTGCTTTAATCCCCGGCCGGTTTAGGTTTTGTGAACAAATTAAAAAACCGCAAACCGGTATTCCGGAAACCATCTTCGTTGCGACTGATCGCCGTGAGAT
>JAMCZD010000229.1 GCA_023473405.1 Candidatus Omnitrophota bacterium | reverse complement strand
ATCCCAATTCCCAAATCCGCAATCCCAAATCTTGATTCCCAATTCCCAAATCCCAATTCCCAGCTTAGCGGCTGGGTTTGCTTGCCCCGCCGCCGCCGCCTTTTCTTCCGACGGTCAGAACCGTGCCGGTGAGAACGCCGATGGCGAAGAAGGCGAAGTACATGATTGCGGCTGGTTGCCTGATGGACCTGGACCAGATTGGCGGCAGTTCGAACGTGACCAAGCTTCGATTGCCCATTCCCATCAGAACCAACAGCAGCAGAATGATGATTAGAAACAGGGTCTTAAGGATCAGCTTTGCCGTTGTATTCATAAGATAGCTGGTTGGACCATAAGGAAACCCTTGCTGAAGTCAAGTTCTTAGCTCACCGTGGCAACATGAGTATCGTCACCAAAACCGGCGATTCGGGTACTACCAGCCTGATGTTCAATCGCCGGGTATCCAAGTGCCATCCGCGGGTCGAGGCAGGCGGCAGCGTCGACGAGCTCAACAGCGCCCTGGGCCTGGCTCGCGCCATGATGAAGCCGGATTCGGTGGCGTCGAAGATCAAGGCTGTTCAGGCCGACCTGGTGGGCCTGATGGGCGAGCTTGCCACCTCTCTCGAGGACGCTTCGCGCTACCAGAAAGCCGGTTTCGCCCGAATCACGCCCCAGCTCACCTCCCGATTGGAGCAATGGATTCGCGAGGCTGAGTCACAACAGAGTCCCTTTGGAGGCTGGGCAATCCCCGGGGCGAATCTGTCCTCCGCCGCACTCGATATGGCTCGAACCATTTGCCGGCGGGCGGAGCGGCGCATCTGCGCCCTGCGCGAGGCTGGTGAATTGCCGAACGCGGAACTTATGGTGTATCTGAATCGTCTTGGCGATCTGCTATGGTTATGGGCGCGGCACCTCGAAGGCCAACCTGCGAAGGACACCTCGTCGAAATCAGAATAGCCGCGTTGCAAAAATCTTGAAGAGTTGTCACACCTTTGCGCTATGAAAGTATTGACCAAGTTGCCCGTTCTCAACCGAGTCACCCCGCTCTTTTTCGCCCTCGCGGTTTTGATTGGCTGGTTCCGCGGAGGACCGGCGGCTCTGCTTGCGGGCGCGAACGCCTCGCCGGGACCGAGCACGGCCCCGGGCGCCGCTTCGGCCAGCATGTCAATTGAGGACTTGCGTTGCGAGTATTTGCGGGACCCGCTGGGGATTGATGTCGTTCGCCCACGATTGAGCTGGGTGCTGGCTTCCCCGCAACGCGGGCAAGGTCAATCCGCATACGAGGTGCTGGTGGCCAGTTCCACGCAAGAGCTCGAGGCCGGCCAGGGTGACTTGTGGGATTCGGGGAAGGTCGAGTCCGGCGAGTCCGTTAACGTGGCTTTTGAGGGGCATGAATTGACCTCGGGATTGCGGGCCTTTTGGAAGGTCCGCGCCTGGGACCGGGACGGAAGAGTCACGCCGTGGAGCAAGCCGGCAATGTGGTCGATGGGCTTGCTGCGTCATGAAAATTGGCGGGCCCGGTGGATTGCGGGAACGGCGGAGACCGGCGAGACGAAGGGTGGGTCTATCGTTCTGCCGTTGTTTCGCAAGGAGTTTCAAGTCCAAGGGAAGGTCACATCGGCGACACTTTACATCACCAGCCTGGGCTACCATGACGTTTATATCAATAATCATCGAATCGGTGACCACGTGCTGGACCCGGTGCAATCCGATTACGCCAAGCGCGTCTATTATGTTACCCACGATGTGACCCGCCAGATCAGGCCCGGCGAGAACGTGATTGCGGCTGCGCTGGGCAAGGGATGGTATTGGGGTGGCGTTCATGGGGTGACGCAGGGTAAACCGGCTTTGCTGGCGCAACTGGTTATCACCTATGACCAGGGCCCGGAGACCTGCGTGGCCACGGATGATTCCTGGAAAACCTCGCTCGGACCGATAACGATAATCGGCGGGACACATCTCTACGCCGACTTCGGACACGAACAAATCGACGGCCGCAAGGAACAGCCCGGGTGGAGGAGGACTGGATTTGACGATTCATCATGGCAACCGGCTGTCGAGGTGGAGATCCCGCCCTTGATCCGGTCGGCGCAGATGATCCCGCCGAATCGCATTACCGCTGATTTCAAGCCGGTATCATTAGTTGAATGGGAACCTCGTGAGTACCTGTTCGACCTGGGCGAGAATCTTACCGGCTGGTTTCGACTCAAGGTTCATGGTCAACCCGGGCAGGCTATCGACTTCACTTATTACGCCGCTCATCTTGGCGCGCGGAATCCGTTAACCGAGAACTTCAACCAGGCGGATCGATATCTCTGCGGCGGCGGCGATGGGGAAACGTTCTGCTCCCGTTTCAACTATCGCGCCTTTCGATATGTCAAGGTGTCCGGCCTCTCCGCTCCGCCCCGCCTCGAGGACGCGATGGCCTATCTCATTCAAACGGACACCCCGTCTGCCAGCACGTTTCAGTGCTCCGACGCAATGCTGAACCGGCTTTACCAGGTGGTGCTTCACACGCACCGGTGTCTAACCCTCGGAGGGATTCAAGTGGACTGCCCGCACCGGGAACGCCTGGGTTATGGCGCGGAAGGCCAGGCCTCGATGGCCCAGGCCTTGTGCAATTTCGACATGGCCGCCTTTTACACCAAGTGGTCCCGCGATTTTCAAGACGGCCAGGACCCGGCGACCGGGCAGGTGTATTATACGGCCCCATTCCGAATCCATTCGGGAGGCGGCCCGGCGTGGTCGGGCGCCAGCGTGGTATTTCCTTGGAATACCTATCTCTACTACGGTGACCGGCGCATACTGAGGCAGCATTACGATTCGATGTGTCATTGGATCGATTTTCTCGAAACCAAGTCCAGGGATGGATTGCTTCAGTACTTCACCATACCGCCAAACCTGGGCAACAGCGAATGGAATTTCCTCGGCGACTGGGCCTCTCCACGGCGAAAGCAGGATACCCTGCCGGCCTCGGGACATTGGCCGGACGCGCGGGAGAATCTGCTGTTCAACAACTGCAACTACTATCTGAATCTGACCATTCTCGCCCGCGCGGCCGTGGCACTCGAGAAGCCGTCCGACGCAGAGCTCTGGTCCGCCAAGGCCCGCGCACTCAAACAGGCGATCAACCAAAAGTTCTTCGACGCTCGAACCGGGCGTTATACCACCGGCGAGCAACAACAGGCGTATCTTGCTTTTCCGCTGCTGCTGGACCTGGTGCCAGGGGATTCCCACGCCAAGGTGATGCGGAACCTGGCTGAGGACATCCAGGTTACGCGCAAGGGCCACCTCGATACCGGTGTCCTGGGAAGCTACTACATGCTGGGCGCCCTGCTGAAGGAGGGGCGCTCCGATCTCATCTACCAAATGGTTGCCCAAAAGACCTGGCCCGGCTGGGGGAACATGATGGCCGAGGGAGCGACGACCCTGTGGGAACACTGGCTTCCGGGCGATTCGAGCATTCACAATTCATTCCTGTCGATTGGCAGTTGGTTCGTAACCGGTTTGGGCGGAATCAACGTGGACGACTCCGCTCCTGGTTTCAAACATTTCATCATCCGGCCTGCCGTGGTGGGCGGCATGCAGTGGGTCAAAGCAACTTATCATTCCATCCGCGGCCCCATTACCTCGAATTGGTCGATCAAGAACGGCACTTTCAACTTGGAACTGGACATTCCACCCGGTTCGACGGCCACCGTTTATGTCCCAAGCTCAAGTTCGGCCGGCCTGACCGAATCAGGCGAACCTTTCGAGCGCGCCGCTGGCGTCAAGCCCCTCGGGACCGAAAACGGGACCATTATACTGGGGGTTGCCTCGGGTCGATACCGGTTTTGCGCGCCTTGCGGGGGATGAAGCTTTTCGAGTCGGAGCGTGCGCAGGGGGCCGGAGGGAGCTTGTTCCAATGCCTGGGCTTGGTCTCCTTTATCCCACAGTCCGGGTTGTAGGCGATTGGACCGGCATCGAAGCCAGTTTTTGCTTTTCCTTTGCGGGATGACAATTAGGCTGAAAAGATATGGATACCACACCAGCACCACGATTGCCTTTGAGCAGTCTCATATCGCCTGCCAGTGTCGAATTGCATCTGCGGTCCAACCATCGTGACGGCGTGCTGGGGGAATTGGTGGCCTTGGTCCCCGAGCTCGCGAACCAGCCGGAAGCACAGCGGACCCTGCTCCGCGCCCTTCAGGAACGTGAGCAACTGTGCAGCACGGGGATTGGCGACGGGATTGCCCTGCCGCATTGCCGCAATGCCTTGGTTGGCCTGGTGGAACATCCGGTGCTGGTGTTTGGACATCACGAGCCCGGCATTCCTTTTGGTTCGGTGGACAATAGCCCGGCTCGGCTGTTTTTCCTGCTGGTGGCGCCGACCGTCAGTCAGCACCTGCAAATCCTGGCCCGGCTCAGCCGCCTATTGCGCGACCCGCGCCTGCGCCAGGCCTTGCTTAACGCGGAGCGCGCGGAAAGGGTCGTTTTCCTGCTTCACGAAGCCGAATTAAGCCTGGAAAAAGGCTAACCCGATTGCGGACCACTGGCGGGTAAGATTCTTGTTGCGCCTTGGCATCCGGCCTTTTCCGCGAAAACAGCGCCCACAATTTTAAAACACGCCCTAATGCGGCTTTTCAGCCGGAATTTCGCCTTTGAACCTTTGCTGTCGCAAGGCCTCGTAAAGGACCAGCGCCACGCAATTCGAGAGGTTCAACGATCGAGCCTGGGGATTGAACATGGGAATTCGGACCCATGCGGCGCGGTTTTGTTCAAGCAAGCGACGGGGTAGCCCGGCAGTTTCGCGGCCAAAAACCAGGTAATCATCCGGGGTGTAACTCACCTCGGCGTAATGTCGCGGTCCATTGGATTCGACGAACCAGAGCACGGCTCGGGGGGACAATTGCGCCCGAAAAACCACCCAACTGGGCCAGCGACGCCATTCCACGTGCCGCCAATAATCCATCCCGGCCCGTTTCAGGTCCTTGTCTTCCAATTTGAATCCAAACGGCTCGATCAGGTGCAACTGGGTCTTCGTCGCCGCGCAGAGCCGGGCGATGTTGCCCGTATTGGGTGGGATTTCCGGTTCAACCAGGACGACGTGCATAGGAATTGGTTACTCCCCAGACTGTGGGATAGAGAGCGGTTTGGGGAGTATGTTTATGCCTCTTTCTCACTCCCGTATAAGACTTTCCATAGTATCAAACCGTGCGCGGGCGCGCTCATGCCGGCAACCCGGCGGTCTTTGCCTGCCAGGATGCCGGACATCTCGTCCGGTTGAATTTTGCCCTGGCCCACCTGGACCAATGTCCCCACAATCCCACGGCACATCCGGTAAAGAAAGCCGTCTCCCTCGATTATAAACGTAAGCAATGCGCCCTGGCGCCGAATAGCGCAACGACGCAGGGTGCGGACCGAGTGGCTGAGCGGGTAATTGCGATTGGCGGCGAAGGACCGGAAATCGTGCCGGCCGACCAGGTGCAGCGCCGCCGCTCGCATGGCCGCCAGGTCCAGCGTTTGGGGGACATGCCAGGCATAGAGCCGCAGCAACGGATGTTGGGCGCGATGGTTCCACACCAGGTAGCGATACTGCTTTCCAACCGCATCGAACCGCGCGTGAAAATCCTTGCGGCAACGGGTGGCGACCATCACGCGAATGTCCGGCGGCAGGTGTGCGTTCATCGCCAGAACGAGTTTGCCGGGAGACATTTTGAAATCGGCTCGAGGTATCTCGACGTGCACCACCATCCCCAAGGCGTGGACCCCGGCATCGGTGCGGCTGGAACTGTGGACCCGGTGGGTGCCGGGGAACAATTTCCCAAGCGCCTCTTCCACCTTTTGCTGCACCGCTATCCCGCTGGTCTGCATCTGCCAACCGGCGTATTCCGTGCCGTCGTATCCCAGAACGAGTTTTATCTTAAGGTTATCCATGAGCCAGCCACGCGGCTTGACCGGTCATACGATCCGGCACACCGCCTAAAACACCTCGTATTTCATGATTGCAAACAGACGATGTCAATTCATGCTGGCCAAATGAGATGGTTATTTCGATTCCTGGGGGTCTGCGCATGGCTCGGGATGATGTCCGCGGGAGTGTCGGCGGCGGCGGGGACACTGGCGCAATTTCGCACTCCGCTTGGGGACATGACAGTTGAATTATACGACCAGGACAAGCCGGTCACGGTGAAGAATTTCATTAGTTGTGTCCAGAGTGGTTTGTACCAAAACACATTTTTCCACCGGTGCGAGCCCGGGTTCGTGATTCAAGGCGGCGGTTTTTTGGTGGCGAACCGGACGGCAACGGGCTTGGCGAACAGTTACTATCAGGTGCCGACTTTTGGCAAGATCACCAATGAGTTCAACGTGGGCCGCCGCTTGAGCAACACCTTCGGCACGATTGCAATGGCCAAGGTCGCGGGTGATCCGAACTCGGCCACCTCGCAGTGGTTTTTCAACCTGGCGGACAATTCGGCGGCGCTGGACCCCCAGAATGGCGGTTTCACCGTGTTCGGACGTGTCGTGGAGGGGACCAATGTCCTGAACAATTTCAACCAGCTCGCCCCGGGCGGCGGATTGGTGGACATGCGTTATTGGTACGGGAACAGCCTGGCGGTTTTTTACAGTCTGCCGGTCAATTATTCGGGGTATACGCCGCCATTCTATCCCGACCTGATGTATGTCGACATTTCGCTTTTGGAGGTGCAGGTTCGCCGGCAGTCCAGCGGCGCGCGCGAGATTTCCTGGAACAGCGTCAGCAACCGTCTCAATCAGGTCGAGTTCACCACGGTGTTGCCGCCGGCATGGCAATCGCTGTCCAACGTCACCGGCACCGGCGAACGATTGACGGTGATTGATTCGAGCCCCGAATCGACCAATCGGTTCTACCGGGTTCGCGTGGATTACTGATCATGTTCAAGGAATTAATTGCCTGGTACATGGGCTCGCTGGAAACGGGCGGCTATCCACTGATCACCCTCTTGATGGCCATCGAGAGTTCCGTTTTCCCATTGCCGAGCGAATTTGTCATACCGCCGGCGGCGCACCTGGCGCATAGCAAGGGCTGTTTCAATTATGCCGGCATCATCCTGGCCGGGGCTGTTGGTTCATGGATCGGCGCGTCGATCATGTATTGGGTGGCGCGCCTGGCGGGGCGGCCATTGTTTTTGCGGTTTGGTCGCTACATCTTGATCCCGCCGGAAAAGGTCCACGGCGCTGAGCGGTGGGCGACTCGATTTGGATCAGCCGGCGTTTTCATTTCACGTCTCCTGCCCGTGGTGCGCCATTTGATCGGCATCCCGGCGGGGATAGTGCAAATGGATTACCGGCGTTACTCGCTTTATACCGTGATGGGATCGGCGATTTGGTGCAGTGTTCTGTGCTGGATCGGGATCGTGGCCGGCAGTGACAAAGAGCTCCTGGCCGGCGAACTCCATCGCGTCTCGCTCTGGATGGGAGGCGCCCTGGTGGTTCTGGGGATCATGTACTATTTCCTGGTCCACCGGTATATGAAACAACCCATCGGTCGTGTTAAATGAATATCGCCACCCCTCCGGGTGGTGGGTTCGGCTCGTTTTGCCATATGAGAACGGTGATCTTCCAAGAGTATTGCCTGGTGCCGATGGAGGGGATCGAACCCCCATGGTGTCACCACCACTAGATTTTGAGTCTAGCGCGTCTGCCAATTCCGCCACATCGGCCCTTTGATTCTCACGGGCTTGCATAAAGCCCTCCTTTTTCGAGCTCGACGCCGGCGACTGAATTGCCATCCCCGGCCAGGCTCGCACTCACGCCGATACAAATACACCAAGGCCATCGATCATCGCAAGCATGCAATTGAATAGAAATTATGGGCAGGGCGAGGGGCTGTCTTCCGTCCGCCCTTTCCCATCGGGTGTGCTAACCGTTGACATCGTCCTGCCGTCTTAACATGCTGTGCGAGTGAGTCGGGATGAGAGTCATGGGGTCGCGAGACGCGTTATTGGGATCGCGGACCAGGCAACGAGGGTTGCGGCACAGCATGTCTGGATTTGGCCGCTGCTGGGCATATTGATTACCACCATGGCAGGCCTTTGGGTTCGCGTCGGGGTCGAACGCGCCATTAACAATGAATTGGCGGCACACTTGCAGTCCGTCCTCAGCGCCGAGGTAAACGCCCTGAGGGTCTGGTTCAAGGAGAAAGAATCCGACGTCAAGACGCTGGCTTTGGACGCCCAAATCCAAGCCGGCATTGCCGAACTGGTCGAACGGAATCGGGACGGCAAGGCCTCGCCGGCGGAGTTGTCGGGCAGCCCCGCCGCGAAGGAATTGCGGCTTTGCCTGCGGCAAAGGCTGGAACCTCAGGGATACTCTGACTTTATCGTGGTGGACAAAAAGGGGAAACGCATCCTGGCATCCTTCGAAGAGCGCCTGATCGGACGGAGAGAGCCTGACGCATACGGCGAATATGTTCACCGGACGTTCCGGGGCTATTCGACCGCAACGCGCCCGTTCCCCAGCGAGGTTCCCCTGCCGGATGCCGCCGGAATTCCACATGCCGAGGTCCCAACGATGTTTGTCATGGCCCCGGTAAGGAACACCAATGGCGTGATCATCGCCGCTTTGGCCTTGCGGATGCAGCCGGAAGAAGAATTCGACAAGCTTTTCTCGATCGGCCATATGGGTGAAAGCGGCGAGACATACGCCTTTGACCGGGACGGCCTGATGCTCACCCGTGGCCGATTCGAGTCTGAACTCAAATCACTGGGGCTGCTGCCGGATCAACAGGATGACAGCCCGGTGCTGCGGTTGCGCCTGCTCGATCCCGGTGTCGATTTGCGCAAGTCCAAACCGTCCTCGAGACCCAACCACGACCTTGGTTTGACAAAAATGGCCGCAGAGGCCACCAGGGGCCGGAGCGGTTTCGACACCCATGGGTATCGGGACTACCGCGGCGTGCCGGTGATGGGGGCCTGGACCTGGCTGCCGGATTACCGGATGGGCATTGCCACCGAGGTGAGCGTGCAGGAGGCCTACGAACCGCTCTATGTATTGCGCCAGGCGTTTCTGGCGATGTTCTTCTTGTTAGTATTGACTTTTATTGCACTTTTTGGTTTTAGCCTTAGGGTAAGACAACTCCAAGCCGCTGCGAGGAAAAGCGCCCTGACTGCCCGGCGCCTCGGCCAATACGCCCTCCTCCAGGACATCGGCGCCGGCGGCAATGGCAGGGTTTACAAGGCGCGCCATGCAATGCTTCGCCGGCCTGTAGCCGTCAAGTTGCTGAATCCGGAGTTCATGGACGAGACAACCGTCGCCCGTTTCCAGCGCGAGGTGCAAGCCACCAGCCAACTCACTCACCCCAACACGGTCGCCATATACGACTATGGCAGAACTCCCGAAGGCGTCTTCTACTACGCCATGGAATTTCTGGGCGGCTTCAACCTGGACAAACTGGTGAAAAGATTTGGCCCCCAGCCCGAGGGGCGCGTCATCTGCATCCTCCAGCAGGTATGCGGTTCTCTTTCCGAGGCCCACACCCTCGGCCTCATCCACCGGGACATCAAGCCGGCCAACATCCTGCTATT
>JAMCZD010000208.1 GCA_023473405.1 Candidatus Omnitrophota bacterium | reverse complement strand
GCACCGGGACCGAGGATTACTTCTGCGGCTCCTACAACTTCGATCGCGGAGGCAAATACCAGGAGTTCAACACCCCATACACCGGCTTGGCGCAGGTCATCCGGCCGGATGGCGCCTACAATTCGCAGCAGAGGTTCGGCTTGTATCGGTGGCACATTCCCGACCCGGTCCGCTTCGAGCAAGACCTCAAGGTGACCATCCAAGCCCTTGGCTGGCAGGCCGGCGGGCGATACCTGCCGCTCCAGGACGACATCGCCTCTGTGGCGTATTGGTACCAAACCGAGCCGCACCAAAAATTCCCTAAACTGCCCGAAAAAGACTTCCTCGATGTGCGGTGATGCATGCGGCGCAACCGATAAAACCGGCCTGCCGGCGGTGTAGTTGACCGGCGGGCCCGGATTGATCGTGTCTTAGCCGAAACTGAATTCCATGGGCCAAGCAGGTGAGGTCATTGCCCGCGACTGGGAGACGGGGAAAGCGATTCGCCTTCAATGGGAGGGAGGGCGGATCGCGCGTTTGGAAACGGTCCCGGCCTTGGCCGAAACGGAATGGTGGGTGGCGCCGGCCTTGGTTGACTTGCAGGTAAATGGTTATGCCGGTGTTGATTTCCAGAGAGACGCGCTTTTCTTGGAGGACTTGCTGGCTGCCACGCGGCGGTTACAGGCCGCTGGTTGCGCCCATTACCTGCTGACACTGGTTACCGATGAATGGCGCCGGATGATGGAGCGCCTCCGCCATTTGCGCGCCTTGCGCACCCAATCGCCAGAGCTGCGTGACGCCATTCTCGGGTGGCATATCGAAGGACCATTCTTGTCCGCCGAGCCGGGTTTTCACGGAACGCATAACCCGGCCTGGATGCAGAATCCGACTGCGGCGCATATCCGGGAATTGCGTGAGACAACGGGGGATGATCCGGTTTTGCTGACGCTGGCACCGGAACGGAACGGCTCTCTGGCGGCCATCGAACTCGCCGTCGCCCTTGGCATGAAGGTAAGCCTCGGACATACCGACGCCCCGGCGGCGCTCCTGCGCGAAGCCGTCCATGCGGGCGCAACCGGATTCACTCATTTAGGCAACGGTTGCCCTGCCAGGCTGGACCGCCACGATAATATTCTTTGGCGGGTTCTCGAGACACCGGGACTCATCGTCAGCTTGATCCCGGACCAAATCCATGTCTCACCGGCCTTGTTCCGGCTGGTCCACCGACTGCTGTCTTCGGAGTCCATTTTTTATGTTACGGACGCGATGGCGGCAGCCGGCGCGCCGGCGGGACGTTACACCTTGGGCGCCTTGGAGATCGAGGTGGGGCCCCGCCAGGTTGTTCAACTGCCCGGCAGCACGAATTACGCCGGCTCGGCTTTACGCCCCATTGACGGCGTGTTTCGCGCTGTCCAGATGCTGAACTGTCCATGGCAGGCGGCATGGAGGCATTTTTCCCTGCTACCGGCGGCTTTCATGGTCAGGCGAATGGTATTGGCGCCCGGTGAACCGGCCAATTTCTGCCTATTGAGAACGACAAGCGAACAACAATTGCAGGAGCTGCAGGTCTACATTCACGGGACACCGGTAGACCGCGGCTCGCGATAAGTGCGCCCGGTCGATAAGCCGGGTTCACGCCTGTGGCAGGGGCGCATTCAATTCACCAATAATTTCTCGAAGCGACCGTAGGCCTGTTCCCACTGAGCCGTTGCTTCCGGTTGAATCGTTGTTCCCGCCATCGAATGACGCACCACCTGCCGGGCCGCTTCGAGTGAAGGCAAATGGCCCAACGTGATAGCCTGGATCAATACGTTGCCGGCTGCGGTTGCCTCGACTGGGCCGGCAATCACGGGAATTTGCAGGGCGTTGGCTGAAAACTGGTTCAACAAACTGTCCTTGCTGCCTCCGCCGACAATGTGCAGGCGCGCTATTTTCCGGCCGATGAGCTTCTCGACGTTGAGCAAGGTGCGGCGATACAACAGCGCCAGGCTCTCGTAAATGCAGCGAACCGTCGCGCCAACATCAGTCGGGACAGGTTGCTGGTGTTCCCGGCAGTAAGAAGCGATCTTGGCCGGCATGTCGTCCGGGGCGAGGAAACGCGCATCGGCTGGATTGATGAGGGAGACGAATGGAGGAGCGGCGGCGGCCAGGCGCTCCAGAGAGGCAAAGTCGTAGGGTTTGCTTTCTTTGGCCCAGTGCCGTCGGCATTCCTGGACCAGCCAGAGACCGATGATGTTCTTCAACAAACGAACCGAACTGCCGTAGCCGATTTCATTGGTGAAATTGAGATCGCGACAGGCCGGTGTAATGATCGGCTCGGCAAGCTCCACTCCGATCAACGACCATGTGCCTGAGCTCAAATACGCCCAGTCCGTCCCGCTGGCCGGGACCGCGGCGACTGCCGCGCCGGTGTCATGCGAGCAAGTGGCCACTACTTGAATTGCCGGCAGCCCGGTTTCACGAGCCAGTTCCGGCTTTAGCGCCCCCAGGCGCGTCCCGGAGGGGGCAATGTCCGGGAACAGACCAATCGGCAAGTCCAGCGCGTCGATCAGACGTTTTGACCATGTCTTGGTTCGTGGATTATAAAGCTGGGTGGTGCTGGCCAACGATACCTCCGCTTTGGCGGCTCCGGACAGGTAGAAATTAAATCCGTCGCCGATGCAGAGCAGCCGTTGTGCGCGGCCAAGGCGATCCGGTGTCTCGGCAGCCAGTTGATAGATCGTGTTAAGCGGCATGAATTGGATGCCGGTCTCGTCGAAAACGGTATTCCAATCCACCTTGGACCTCACCCTCTCGACGCCTCGCTGGCACCGGGCGTCCCGGTAATGATAGGTAGGCGGGATCAATTCCCATTTCGAATTGTACAACAGGTAATCTACGCCCCATGAATCACAACTGATGCTGGCGATGGACAGCCCGCGCTTGGCCGCCTTCTTCAGACCCGCTTTCAATTCCTCCAAAAGCCGTGGAATATCCCAGCATAACGAGCCATTCAATTTAGCGGGCGAATTCGGGAAGCGGTGGAGTTCTTCCAAAGCCAAACGCTGCTCGTCAAGACTGCCCAGCATTAACCGGCCGCTGTCGGCCCCCAGGTCACAAGCCAAATAGTGATGTGTCATAAGTCGTCGTTCGCGTATTAACAGATGCGCCGCCAGCATGGCCTGAACCGGCCCAAACATCAATCATGAACCGCTGATCTGGTTCCGCTTGATTGTGCGCTTACGACTCGATTCAATTCCGCTCTGAATCGGATGAAGACCTTTAACCTCATGTATACGGGCGACTACCTGGATGAACACGGCCAGGTCGCGCTTGGCGATATTGCGTTGGACCTGTTGGAAGGTGTGGCTCATGTAAAATATGGATTCCTGCTTGACCAAAAGCCGTCCAGCGGTGACCCGGCCTACTGGGACCGCCTTTACTCGATGGAGATTCAGCCCCACCACGTTTCCCAAGCTAACGGCTTGGTGATAATGCGCCCTTGGGTCAAGGCATCCGCATTCTCGGGTGGCGCGGACAATCTCGTGGTTATTGGCCGGGCTGGCGCGGGCTACGACAAGATCGACCTGGACGCGTGCACCGCAAATGACGTAGCCGTTTTCAACGCCCCGGACACGCTTACCCACGCCACCGCCTCAGCCGCGCTGGTGTTCATCCTGGCCCTGGCCAAGCGATTGCCGGAACAGGAGCGCCTGGCGCGCGCCGGGCGTTGGGACTTGCAGCCCCAAGTAATGGGCGATGATTTGCCGGGAAAGACCCTCGGCATTGTTGGCTTCGGCAAGACCGGGGCCGAGTTGGCCCGATTGGCCGCCCCTTTCCGAATGCGTGTGCTGGCTTACTCACCCCGAGCCGGTTCGGCGCAAGCGACTGCCTTGGGTGTAACCCTCGTCCCACAGTTGGAAGGCTTGTTCAAAGAGTCTGATTTCGTCAGCCTCCATTGCCGGTTGGAACCGCACACCCGCAGCATGATCGGAGAGCGCGAATTACGCTGGATGAAACCCACGGCCTACCTCATCAACGTCGCCAGGGGCGAATTGATTCAGCCGGACGCCCTGGTGCGTTGTTTGCGGGAACGTTGGATCGCCGGTGCCGGCCTGGATGTGTTCGATCGCGAACCGTTGCCGATCGAGGACCCATTGCTCGGCCTGGACAACGTCATTCTCACGCCCCATTGGCTCCCCTCGACGCGCCAGGCCGCCCGGGCCACGATGACCCTGGTGGCCAATGGAATGCTGCGAACGGCCCAGGGCCGCGTGCCGGAGAACGTCGTGAATCCAGCCGTTCTTGAGCGTCCCGGGTTCCGCGCCAAACTGGCGCGTTTCGCCGAAAATCAATGAGACTCACGGCGACCTAAGCCGGTAAAGCATCCTTGGTCCCGTGAGGCGATTAGTAACCACGCTTTGTCCAGACACCACAACCGGAGGAGGTAAGACTGAGCTCCAAATAGCGTTGGTGTTGAGGTTAGTCGACGCCACCAGAACGAAACCCGGGGCCATGGTTGGCCATGAAAGAATGACCTCGTTCCCCGCCAGGTTTATGGATAGAGACAGCGCTGTCACCTGGGTAAACGCTGTGGAAACGGGTGAGTCTTCAACGTTGCCTACCCCGTCGCGCGCCAGGCTGAAAAAGGCGTAGGCGTGATCGTTTTGGGGAGCAAAAACAGCCGTGGTATTCGTGTTATTTACCAACCAGGGCACAAACGGACCGTAGTTGTCCGATACATAAATCGTGTAATCACGAACCCCGGCGCTCGCGTCCATCCCAGACCAACGGACTTCAAAAGGACCGAATTGATTGGACGCAATGGGAAGAACCTGGCTGGCCGGTTTCAGGTGGTCCAAGCAATTGGTCCAGACGGGAGTTGCAATTGGTGTGTTTGCATCGAATATGATGGTTGCCGCGTTTGTTATGAGCGTGCCATTCTCCAAGCCTTGTCTTGTCATGACGCTGTAAGTCACGCTTCCCTCGCCCCGCGGAGGTGCGGTGTTCGGGGGCAAGAATCCCATCATGGGATCATCCGGCATCATTCCCGTGTCAGGGTCAATTGAGGTGAAATGCCAACTCAGAATTCCACTGGCTGCGTCCATGTTGGCGGCGATTTGAACGATAAGGTTAGTCGATGGGCGAAGATCGACATTTGTTGCAAATGATTTTTGCCCGTCTGGTGGAAGTATTTGGTGGTCGCCAAAGGTGATCGCACCAAGCTCCAATGTAGCCAAATCCAAGTTGAACGAATTCAATTGCTCAGAGACCACCACCTCCTGCGCCGGGGCAGTGGCAGTGGGCACGTTTTCAAAGAATATTGTGTAAGGCAGACTCTCCTGGCCGGAAATGAAACGCTGGGATCCAAAGCCAACCGGACCGGCCTTTGCATTCGGATCTATTGCGCCGACCGCCTGTCCCCCCAGGAATGCATCAATAACGGATTTGTACACCTCTACAAAATCCTGGAATAATTCCACGGCTCCGGACACGGTGTAGTAAAGTGTTACACCAGCTGCCAGCCAGGGCGAAATGCAGCCAACTGCGGCTGCCTCCCACAGTCCCACTGTGATGGCTGTTTCGAGTGTGGCAAAACCGCCGTCGATCACGAGATCGCCTAATGCCTTTTTGATGCTTTGATCGAATGCCGCCGCGGAGGCAATCGTTCCGCCCTGGATTTCAATGGATCGTTTCACGGAATCGCGGAACTCGGTGAAATTGGGCGAAGACTCGAGCGACGCCAGATTTCCGGTCCTGGCAAACTCCGAATCGCGATGCTTCAGCTCTGCTTGAATCCCGAAGGGCTCGCCACCCCGCCAGTCACCAGCCGGCGCTTTCACGTCGAGGACTATGGTTTCCGAAGAGCGGGCAGGGACTTCATAAATCCAGACAGGCACAACTATACTCGAACCATCGTCGTAGCCTTGCGGAATTCGGTTCCAATCAATCCCGGTGAGAATCGGGCGGTTTTCTTTGATGCTGTATTCGATATTTCGTGGAAGCCTTACCAGCATGAGAACGTCATATATATTCGTGTCGCTGAGATTACCGCATCGCAAAGCGTAGCTCTGCGAACGCCCAATGCGAACTTGTTCCCGTCCGAACACATCCACCCAAAGCGACTGGTTATTGTAATTTGGACTGAGGGCGAATGACAATTGATAGCCGCCAGGATTAAATCCGTTGGCGTCGCGGCATACGATCAAATAGGTCCCTGGCTGATTGATTCGGCGCGCCTGGATTGCGGCCGATAGATTGCCGCTTGCCGTTGCCACGACCAGGCCGTCCGGACCGAGTAATTCCACCTGGGGCACCAATGCTGTCAGGGGACTCTCTTTCATCACGATCGTCACCGTGTCCCCTGCATTGGCTGAAAATGTGTATCCGTCCAGGTCGGCCACGCTGATCGAGCCCATTTTGGTCTCGCCAGGAAGGATTACTCCGCCTTCGGGGTCGCCCGCGTTCAGTCCGGGATTCTTGATCAAAGAAACCGAATAACCACCCGAATTCACTCCGTTGGCGTCGCGGCATACGATCAAATAAGTCCCAGTCTGGTTGAGACGTTGAGCCTCGATTGTGACCGAGAGATTTTCGCTTGCCGAAGTCACCACTGTCCCGTCGGGAGCGTGCAATTCCACTCTCGGCACCAGCGCGGAAAGGGGACTCTCACCCATCAGGACTGTCACCGTATCCCCTGCATTGGCCGAAAATGTATATCCATCCAGGTCAGCGGCGCTGATCGAGCCCGTTTTGGTCTCGCCAGGCAGGATTACCCCGCCTTCGGGGTCGCCCGTGTTTGGCCCGGGATTCTTGATCAAAGAGACCGAGTAACCGCCCGGGTTTACTCCGTTGGCATCGCGGCAGACGATCAAATAAGTCCCGGTCTGGCTGAGACGTTGGGCCTCGATTGTGGCTGAGAGATTATCGCTTGCCGAAGTCACCACTGTCCCGTCGGGAGCGTGCAATTCCACTCTCGGCACCAGCGCGGAAAGGGGACTCTCGCCCATCAGGACTGTGACCGTGTCTCCGGCTTTGGCCGAGAAGCAATACGCATCGCCCTGGTCAGGAAATGTTACTTCTCCTGATTTCGTTTCGCCGGGGTAAATATTAGTTGCGGCTGCAGCGTGAGGCGGCAATACAAGGATAAGGACAGCAAAGAACCACCGATTGAACAATGTCATTTGCATGGACGTTGCATAACGAACCGCTTCTGCCTCCACAACCTCAGAAAGCAGTCATGCCCCGCGTCGTCCGTGCGGGCAATCGGGTCATGCAGAAGGCTTGCGGCAGGCGACACCAACAGGAAGATGCCGAAGAATTCACCTGCAAACCACTTTGGGATTCCTTGCATCGTAAACCTCTTCACGCGGCCTGGAAGCGATGCGTCGGACTTGGCTTCCCCGGACGGAAGTGCTCCAGGTGGTCCAAAGTCGCGTTCAGGCCGGGGAACGCTTTTGCGGTCACTTCGAATGCCTCACGAACCACAAGGCCCAGAACCTCGGGAGCCGCTTCAGCTCGGAGGTTCACGATGAGTTGGCCGCCGGTTACCGGGCCTTCCAGTTCCCAGGACAGTTCGGGGACAAAGTCATTGCGCACCAGGTTCACAGCCGCGATCTCGCCCAACAAGGAGCGATCGGGACTCAGCGTCATTTTCAAGTGGGCTACTTCGGCCTCACGCACCCGCAACCGCTTTTGAACTTCACCTGCCGCTTGCTTCAAGAACACATTCGCATCGAATGGCTGGTTCGACGCCAGTTGCATCGTGGCGTTCAGCCAGCCCAGCCGCGCTTCACCATCCGCATAGATCTCATAATCGACTTCCATCGCCTGGCCCGCCGCCTGTTCCTCGCTGGTAATGCGGGCCCACCAGGCCTCCAGGTTCTTGCCGGTGCGCGCCGAAACGGCCATGATTTCCTTGCGTGGAAACTTCGCCGCAACGGCGTCCCGCAACGTCTTGAGCCGCGTCTCGTCCATCAAATCGGATTTGCTGATGATGACCAGGTCGGCTTCCTCTATCTGTTTGTTGTAAATGTAAAGAACTTTTTCGGAGAAATTACCGCCCTTTTCCAGCCCAAACACTCGCAAGGCCCTGATCGGATCCATTAGCACGCTGACGGGCGCCACGATAAAGTCCTCTCCGTAGAGCCGCCGCAGCGGATAGGTCACCGTGGCTACCAGGTCCGTGCAACTGCCCACCGGCTCGGCAATAAACACCTCCGGACGATTTTGCGCGGTCAGCTTGGACGTGGCCTCGACCAGCGAATTGAAACGGCAGCAGAAACAGCCGCCCGGAATTTCTTCCGTAGCGAATCCCTGGGTCCGGAGCATCGCCGTGTCCGCGAGATCGCGGCCCTGGTCGTTGGTGATGAGCCCCACGCGAAGCCCCTGGCCTGTCAATAGTCTGGCCAATTGGCCTATGGCGGTGGTTTTGCCGGCGCCGAGGAAGCCGCCAATCATGATATAGCGCGCCTTGGGTGCCGCGGAATGGCCGTCGGCCATTTTGTGTTGATTCATATTCATGGAATGTATGCGCAATAGTGCAGATGTGAAAGCTGGACTCAAGCGTTTTTCGCAACCGCGCGCGGGATTATTTGGGCAACTTGTCGAAGCGGAACGTGCAACAGTCCAATTCCAGCACGTTTTGGTTGGCGGCCAGCGCCTTCTTGAGGTGCGGCGAAACGCCATACAGCCGCTGCTTGCCCGCTTTCTCCATTTCCAACAAGGTAAATGTGGACGTGCCGATCGTGCTCAGCCTGCTCTCTCTCAAACTGAACCGTTCAATCCACTTCGATCCGCAAACCGATGGCATCGTCGGGGACGCCGAGGCAGCGCGCCTCGCGGTGCCCGAATACCGCCCGCCGTGGCAATTCCCAAAGGAATACCTACAGTGTTGAAAAGTTCGTGGCATGGCTAAGCCGGCCAAGTCCTGCGGCCTCTTGCCGCTGATGTCAATCTTGGCCTCGAGGAGCATGGTCACAACTCCACATCACTTCACTGTTTCCAAACCTCAGATTACACGAGAATTCCCTACTCCCATATCCGTGCGATTGGCGAAATCCGTGGTTACTCCTTTTCTCCTTGCGCACAACACGGCGCATTCTCCCGCCCATTCATCGCCGTATAGTGAACTTCCTATGCGGCGAAAACGAGCGGCCAAAAGCGGCAGCGAGCACCTTCTGTAATGTTATCGAACTCCACAAATAACTGACCCCCAACCACTTGCTAAGGTCTGATCTCGATTAACTTATTTCCAATCCCAACGGGATTACATCGTTCAGCCCAGGGTTGCCGAGCCAGCGAGGCTACCCTGGGACACACGCCCCCAGGTCTGTTTCAACCCCAACGGGGTTGCATCAAACGGGAACGGGCCGAAGGCTGTAACCCCTTCAGGGTTATGGCTCTTTTCTACCGTTATCCCAAGGTAGCTCGTTCCTCGCAACCTCGGGCTCAATGCCATTACCCCGTTGGGGCAAATGACTTCCCACGCGCGGGACTCGCTGCTGCCCAAGCTGTTGTCGGGCGAGTAGCCCGGATGATATTTGCAATCGAAATCAGATGAATGTGGCAGCCTCAACGAGTGGCTTCATCTCGCGCCCCAGGCTCAGCC